>DAITPE010000189.1:0-9611 GCA_036833775.1 Pyrinomonadaceae bacterium
AGGTTTCGTAAAATCATAATCGCCAACCGAAACACCGCCTGTGAGGATTAGGATTTTAGATTTTAGATTTTGGATTTTGGATTCTTCCAATTTTGAATTTTGAATTTTGAATTTTGAATTTTGCAAACCGACGGCTTCGGCAATCGTATTTTTTAATGTTTCAAAATCGTCGTGAACGAGCGGCAAAACTTCCGCGTCGAGTTTTAATTTTTCTGCGAAAGCTTTGAGCATTATCGAATTCGAGTTGCGAATTTGATCTTTTTGCGGCGTTTCGTCGATATTGACGATCTCGCTTCCGGTTGAAAGTATTGCAATGTTCGGTTTTTGAAAAACTTCGACTTTCGCGTAGCCGAACGAAGCGATCGCGGCGATCATCTGTTCGGTGATGATTTCGCCTTTTTCAAAAATTAACGCACCTTTTTCGATTTCCGAAGCGTGAAGATTGATGTTTTGCTGTAATTTCGTCGCTTCTAAAATCTCGATAAAACCGTTTTCTTCGTTCGTCAGTTCGACTTTCTGCACCGCGTCCGCGCCTTTCGGAACTCTTGCGCCGGTCATAATTCTGACAGATTCGCCCGAATTTAATTCGTCATCAAACCCTTTGCCCGCGACTGATTCGCCGATAACTTTCAATTTAACCGGCGCGTTTTGCGTGTCGTCATTTTTGACCGCGAAACCGTCCATTTGCGAACGGTCGAACGGCGGCAAATCCATATCGGCGCGAATTTCTTCCGCTAAAACTCGACCGACGGAATCTTCAATTTCGATCGTTTTAGTTGGAAGCGAAAAGGTTTCGCGTTTGATTATTTCGATAGCTTCTGAAATCGGAATCATAATTAATCCGTGTCAGTAGCCCGCGCGTGAGCAAGGGCTCAGATGTGATGTTTGCCCTTGCTCACGCGCGGGCTACTGACACTTATATAAAATCCGGAAGATTATCACCTTGTCCATTAATGACATAATCAACTGCTTTTTCAATTTGCTCATCCGTCCAAAGATATTTTGTGCTTCCGTGTCGTGACCAAATTTTGGTTTCGGTTGAAATCTTTAAACCTTCTCTAAATCGTCTTGTTATATATGATTTGAAGGTTGTCATAATGGATTCAGGTTTATCATTGCCGGCAACTACACAGTGAACGTGATTTGTTCTTGTATTTATAGCAATTAAGTGATATTTGCGGTATTCACAAACTTCTCTGATTACTTCATTAATTATTTTGCGCATTTCGCCGTTGAAAATAAAGGGCGGATTTTTTAATAGAGAATATTCTTTTTGTAGCAAACCTGAATTTCCGACGATTTTATCACTTCCGAAACGATTGAAATTCTTTCTGTCCATTGAAAATCTTACATCACCGTGAAGCCATGTGCCGTATCCGCGAAAGCTTAGAAAGTATGCTTTTGGAACACTTATGTCTTGGAATTCAACGTAATCTTTTCGCATAATTGGTGTTTTGTGTCAATAGCCTACAGCGGCGTAGCAAAGTTTAGATTAAGAACTTTAGCCCTTGCTCAGCGGGCTACTGACACTTTTATTTGATTATATAAAGCTCGGTTTGGCGCGGGCGGATGAATTCGTAGCCTTTTTCGGTCATTACAGCGTCGTCTTCCGCCATCATCGTGACTTTTTGATTGTTCCATTCGGGAACGATCGTCGAAGTATTCAGTTCGATCGAAGTAAATGAATTTAAGCGAAAACGTTCTTCCGCGCCGCCGATCGCTTTGCGGAAATCGATCGATGCGCCGAGTCCGTGACCGTGCGTGCCGATCGGGTGCGAATAGATCATCGCCTCGATATTTTGGCGTTTCATTTCCGTCATCGCTGATTCGTAAACTTCCGAACCTGTCATTCCCGCGCGCGCAACTTTAAAGATCGCGTCCTGCAAAAGATTCGTGTTTTGCATAGCTTTTTTCAAACCTTCCGGCGCGTCTTTTTCGCCTTTTTTCAAGATGTAAGCCATTTTCTGCCAATCGGTCGAAAGTCCCATATAATCCAAACCGCAATCGATGTGAATCAGATCGCCGCGTTCCAAAACGGTCGATTCATCGGCGACTGAGAGAAATTGCTGATTGGTCGCGGTCGTTTTGGCTTGACGCTGAACGCGGATGTCGGGTTGAAACCACGTTTTCAAACCGAAATTATTTATCTGCTGTAAAAACCACCAGCGCACATCGCCGACGGTGGTTTTCCCGGGCGTAATGACTTCGTTTGAAAAAGCGCGGCGCGTTAAAATATCAGTCAATAAAACGGCGTTTCGATAATGTTCGAGTTCTTCGGGAAGGCGCGTGTCGAAAAAATCGTTCAAAAAACTTGCCGACGAAACGAATTTCTTTTCGGTGTCTGCGCCGAGCGTTTCGGCGAGCATTTTATACGAAGCCTGCGACATTCCGTTTTGCTGTCCGCGTGTGCCGTTTATATTTAAAGCGATGTTTTTCGGATTGTATTTCGCAATTGTATTTCGCAGAGTTTCCGCCAGTTTATCGCGCGAAACGCTGACCATTTGATAATGATTTTTTAGGCGTTCTTCGGAATATCGAACTATCGCAATTTTTTCTAACTTTTCGCCATCGTCAACGAAAATAAAAAAATCGCGGCTGCCGACCATCGGGATCGGCGGCACGATGTATTCGGTCGCGGGATCGGCGTTAAATTCTTCGTTGACGACGATCCACATTGAAATGTTATGCTTTCGCATCATCGGCAAAAGCAGCGTGTCGAAACGCTTTTTCAGCCACGCTTCGCGCACATCCATTTGTTCGCGCAATGAAAGAAGCTTCGGCATTTTCGGAAGCGGTTCGTTCGATTTGTTTTGACTGAAAGCAAATGTTTGGAAAACCGTAATTAAAACAAAGATAAAAGATAATTTAATTATAAGTTTGGTTGACAGCATATTTAAGCGTTGGTTTTAATTCGCACTTTTCGCGCAAATTCGGACAAAATGGTAAACTTTGTTATAGGACTATCTGTAAAACTTATCATACCAAAATATTAACGAGGAAATTAAAACTGTGATCGATTTTGAATTAACTGAAGAACATATTGCGTTAAAAAAGACCGTAAAAGAATTTTGCGACGGCGAAATCGCGCCTTATATCAAAGAATGGGACGAAAAATCGCATTTCGAGCCGAAAGTTTTCGAGAAAATGGCAGAACTCGGACTTTTGGGCGTTTGCATTCCCGAAGAATATGGCGGCGCGGGATTTGATTACGTTTCGCTCGGGCTTGTCTGCGAAGAACTCGAAGCCTGTGACACTTTTGCGCGCGTTGCGATGAGCGTTCACGTGGGCTTGAACTCTTTGAGTTTATTGACTTGGGGAACTGAAGAACAAAAACAAAAATATCTCGTTCCGCAAGCGAAAGGCGAAAAACTTGCGACTTTCGGTTTGACCGAACCGAACGCGGGCAGCGATGTCGTCGGGATGCGTTCGTATGCAAAACGCGACGGCGACGATTGGATTTTGAACGGCGAAAAAATGTGGATTTCGCTCGGCGACGTTGCTGATCATTTCCTTTTCTTCTGCTGGACGGATTTAGAGAAACAAAAAGTGCGCGATCATTCGGGCATTTCGTGTTTTATCGTCGAACGCACGATGGCAGGCTTTTCGTCGGGAACTTTGCACGGCAAACTCGGCATTAAAGCCGGAAACACGGGATATTTTTCGCTCCAAGACGTGCGCGTTCCTGCTTCGAATATGCTCGGACAAGAAGGCGAAGGTTTTAAGATTGCAATGTTTTCGCTTGAAAACGGACGTTATACGGTCGCGGCAGGCGCAACGGGCGTGATTCGTGCTTCGCGCGATGCTTCGGTTGCTTATGCGAATACGCGCGAAGTTCAAGGGCAAACAATTGCTAATTTTCAGCTCGTCAAACAAAAAATTGCCGAAATGGAAGCCGATTATGAAATGGCGCATTTGCTCTGGCTGAAATGCGGTTATTTGAAAAACATCGGCAAACCTTCGGCAAAAGCCGCGAGTATGGCGAAATGGCAGGCGACGACGCGTTCGGAAACCGCCGCTTCGATGGCGATCGAGATTCACGGCGCGAACGGTTACACGAACGATTATCCGGTCGAGCGTTATCTGCGAAACTGTAAAGCCGCCGTTATTTACGAAGGAACGCGCGACATCCACACGCTGATGCAGGCTGATTGGGCATTGGGACTGAAAAAAGAACCGCAACCCAGAATGACGCTTCCTGCTTATAAAGCGGCTGGCGCGTAATTTCCGCAAATTGAATCGATAAAAGAAGACGTTCAGTTTTATCCTGAACGTCTTTTTTATTGATTTGAAAATCTTCAAGAAGCCGTTTTAAGTTTGAAATCATTCATTTCAAACTTGAAACATATTATGTCGGATTTGAAATGAAAAATTTCAAACTTGAAACTGAAGATTTCAAAGTTGAAATGAAAGATTTCAAAGTTGAAATGAAAGGTTTCAAACTTGAAATGAATAATTTCAAACTTGAAATGAACGGTTGCAACTTTGAAATAGAAGGTTTCAAACTTGAAATGAACAATTTCAACTTTGAAATAGAAGGTTTCAATAAATCGAAAAGCCGCCGGAAATATTATTCCGGCGGCTTTTTATTCAGTATTCTTCGACTGAATTACATTTTTTTGACGCTACCCAAGAAAGCTTTGACTTTCGCCATATCTTTTTCGAGGCTGGTTTTTTCAGCGTAAATATTGGCAAGAACCGGTTTTTTCGGTCCGTTGATGATCGTCAAGTTCCAAACGACGGGTTCGCCTTCGTTGGTTGCGGTTCCGCTCATTTGCACGGCTTTCATACCGTCAACCGTCACGTCCGAACCTTTATCTTCGATCTTGACATCTTTCAGGTAGTCGTCGATTTCCTGTGCCGCATCGGTGATCGCTTTTTCGTAATCGCCGTCTTTCGGAACGGTGAAACGAATGTCAACGCCGCCGTCTTCGGTTTGAACGATGATGTCTTCGCCGTCTTTGCTGTGTTTGAACCCTTTCGGAATCACCATCATCACGCCTGCTTCGTCGATCTTGACCGTATCGCCGTCAGCCGCCGGAGCCGCAGCGGTCGTGTTTGCCGCAGTATTCGTGTTTGCTGCGTTTGCCGGAGCCGCCGTGTTTGTTGCATTTGTTGCCGCATTTGCCGGTTTATTGGCATTTGCCGCAGTATTGGTTGTATTTGTCGAAATGGATGCACTGCAAGCCGAAAAAATCATGGCAAGCGAGGCAACACCTACTGTTGAAATCAATTTAATTTTCATAAAAATTTTCGTTTCTGTTTTTTTTTTAGGGTAGAACTCAGGAGCAAGTATTTAAAAACTGCCTGAATTAACGGATATTATCACACCTATAAAAAATGTAAAGCTAAAAAAATAAAAAAAACGGCAAAGCTCGCACTTTGCCGTTTTTATGGAACAATAAAATTTTATTATTTTGCGGGATTGTTTCCCGTCTTTTTGACATCATCGAAAGTCGGGCTTTGATTGGTCAGTTTCCATTCGCCGTTTTCCTTGACGAATTTTACTTTAATGCCGTTCGGATAACCTTCGGCGCGAATTTCGGCAATTGCCGAATCGCCTTGAATTTGTTCGTTGCGAACTTCGCAAAGTTTGGTCGTAACTTTGTCGGTGCTCAAAAATTCGACCAAAGATTTCGTGCCTTCTTCCTTCATATCGGCTTCAAAAGTCTTCAAAGTTTCCTGCGAATAAGCCTTTTTGACCGCCGCTTCGTCTTTTTTCTCCATCGCCGCGCAATACGCTTTGTAAACAGGCGTGAGTGTCGGAGCTTGATTGGTTGTCGATTCGGGCGTCGGCGTGGTCGTCGTCAATGCGCCGCTGTTCGTTTTCGGCGCGTTCGCAGTTACGTTTGCGGCGTTCGTATTCGGAGCTTTGTTTTCCGTCGTTCCGCTGCAACCTGCAAAAGCAAGCGCGGTTAAAAGAATCGTAAAAATAAAAAGTTTGCTGAAATTCATAAATTCCTCGTTTTATATATAATTAAAGGCATAAGTATAAACAAATAAACGAAAATGGACAAAACATACCGAACCGAACTGCATCGCGTTTTTTTATTGAAAGGTTTGCCAGAACCGCTGTTGAAATCGTCAAGCCATTTGCAGATTTACGATAATTACCTTGAAAACACTAGACTTCGCCTGAGAAAGATGCGTTCGCCCGAAACACGAATTTGGAGTTATTGTTTGCAGCAAAGATTTCCGCTCGGCGGAAAAAAAGGCATTTGGAAGATCGCCGAAATCCACTTAAACGAAGCCGAACACTTTGAATTCCGCAGTTTTGAAGGATACGAAACGCGCAAAAACCGTTACTTTTTAGAAGTAAACCGAAAAAATATGGAAGTCGATGTTTTTCTCGGCGAATTGGACGGACTGATTCTTGCAAAAGTAGTTTTCGAGGACGAAAAAGAATTTGAAGAATTTGAAATCCCGCCGTTCGCAGTTGCCGAAACTACCGAAAATCCGTTCTTTTACGGCGAAAATTTGGTCAAAAATCACTTTTCCGATATTCAAAACGAATTGAATCGGATGAATAAGGCAAACGAAATATTCATCGCAATTCAAGGCGCGGAAGATGAATAGAAAAAATTGAAAACTCAAAAGTCACACAAAAAAATACCGCCTTTTGCATCAAAAAGCGGTGTTTTCGGTGTTTAAAAAGACTTTTTACTGATTTTTCAATAATCTTGCTTTTCCGTCCATTGCTTCGCGGAATGCGCCGCCGGTCACGTCGCCTATCTTGATCGCGGCTTCGTAAATTTTCACGGCGTATTCGTTTTGATCGTAAAATTCATAGATTTTCGCGAGCGCGACGTAGGAAAGCGAAATTAATGCTTTATCCGTCTGCGGTGTTGACGAACGAATCACGTTTTCATACGCGACCTTTGCTTCGAGCAGTTTTTGGTTGCGCACATTCGTGTCTTCGATGCCTTCAGCCGAAAGACTTGCAACGCGCCCGAGATTGTAAAAAATGCGCGGTTCGCTCGGATTTTGTTCGAGCAGTTGTTTCAGATCGGCTTGCGCCTGATTATAATTTTTCGCTTCGATCGTTTTTTGGATGGCGAGCAATTTGTTCGTGATCGGATTTTCGATCGTAACGGTTTTGACAACTGTCGTCGTGCGGTTTGATTCGGCGCGTTTACGCGCTTCGGCAAATTGTTCGAGACGGTTCGTTTCCTTCGTCGTGTCGAGCGAAAGAATCATATCGCGCATCGAAGAAGCCACGTCGAAGCCGGAATCTTCCAAACCTTTCAGTTGATCGGAGAAATAAAAAGCGAGAACTGCGCCGGATTCGTAGGCTTCGGACAATTGCGCGGCAGTTTCGTCCGAAGCGGCTTGTTTGAATTTTTCAAGCTCGGTCGAAACGGCGCGTTTTTCGGCTTCGGTCTTTTGATTTTGAATGTTGATCCGCGCCTGCGCCGTGGCGATTCTGACCTTTTCGTTTTCGATCTGGCGCGTATCAGCCGCCGCGACCAATGAACGCGAAACGGCGAGATAAACGTCAGGCGAAACATTCGGATTCGTTTTGCGCCGCTCGTCAAGAAGTGCTTTGATATTGTTGCGGAAACCGAGAATGTCTTTTGAATTGCTCAAAACCATCGGATCGAAAACATACTGCAAAAAGGCGCGGCGCGCTTCGGATGAACTCAAATCCTTGTCCGGCGGAACGATCGCGTAATAATCATCGCCGATGTTCAAAAACGAAATATTGCCGTTCGGCGCAAGCATTTCGGGCACGATGTAAAAACGGCGTTCGTGCGAAACTTCGGTCGTTTTTTGCAGAGTCGTTTTCTTGCTGCCCGTTTTTTGCGTGGTCGTTTTAACTTTTTCGGTGTAATAAATCTGCGGTTTCGTGTGCAGATAACCGAGCAGATCGCTGACCATCTGTTTTGCCGAATTTCGCAATTTGCTGTCTGAAGTTTGCAGGTAAGTTTTGACGTATTCGTTCAGATTTGTGCTAAAGCTCGAACGGCGATAGAATTCGCGCACGAGCGGCGCAAAATCCAAAACGTCGAGCAGATCGCCCGGAAGATCGTTCGTAATTACCGGATCGGCAAGATCGGGAACGGGCGCAAGCGTGTAAGACATCGAAATGAACGGCGCGACGAGTTCTGCGTCGGTCGCTTTCGGACGCGCACGTTTGTAGCGTTCGATAAAAACCGAAATCTTCGTGCGCAGATCGGCGGGCAGAAGCGAAAGATCGTCGTTCAACTGACGGCGGAAAACTTCGCCTTGCTCGGAAAGCGGCGTTTTCAATGCTTGCACATCGTTGCCGTTTGCGTCTTTCATTCGCGCCACTTCGAGCGTCGCCAAAACCGTCATCAAGCGTTTGTCGGGTTCGATCTTAACGCCGTAGTTGGCAAGGTCGAAACCTTGCGGAACATTGGTTTGGGCAAACGTGCTGATACCGAAAATCAGTATGAAAAGAAATAAAACTGCTTTTTTCATCGGTCAAATTTTAATGCAAATTCGTCGGAAAATTAAACGGTAAAACCGAAAAGCGAGCAGAGAAATTAAAAGGGAATTAGAAAACAGGAAATTTCCCGACTCGTATTTCGGCTTTACCAAACAATAAAGATGATTTACCCGAAAGCAAAGATGCTTTCTAAAAATAAAATCAAAAACAAAAGGATAAAGGAATCTGAAAAAAATCATCCTTTATCCTTTCGGTAAAATTAAAAAATTTGTTTAGTTATAGCTGGCGAGCGCATCGCCTTCGTTTTCAAACACGTCGAAAACGGTCAAAAGTTTGGTAATTGCCAAAAGGTCTTGAATTTTCTGCGTCAAGTTCAAAAGTTTGAGCGTGCCGCCTTCTTTGTTGACCGCCGTAAAGCTCGAAACGAGTTCGCCGATACCGCTCGAATCAACGTAGCCGACGCCGCCGAGATTCAAAAGAATTTTGTTTTTTCCTTCACCAAGCAAGCGGCGAATCGTGTTGCGAAGCGCGACGCTTCCTTCGCCGATCGTTACTTTTCCGTCCATATCAAGAATCGTGACGTCGCCTGCTTGACGTTCCGTAATGTTAAGTTCAGCCATTTAATGTCTCCTCTGTTTTGTGTAAAAAGTTATAAAGTTTTGCTAGCAAATTTTAGACTAATTCGCCTGAAAAAGTCCAAGATACAATTTATATTTATCGCCGTTTCAGCATTTTAACGATCAAACCGCCTTCGGAATGATTCGCCCATTCGACTTCGTCCATAAAAGAACGCATAAATAAAATTCCGCGTCCCGAAGCCTTTAAAAGATTTTCGGGATTTGTCGGGTCGGGAATTTCTTCGAGCGCAAAACCCGCGCCGAAATCTCTGACCATAATTTCAAATCCTTCGTCCGAACTTAAAAACGTGACTTCGACGCTTTTTGTTTCGTCCAATTTATTGCCGTGTTTGACGGCGTTCGCGACCGATTCGCGCACAGCCATATCGACGGCAAACAGAACTTCATCTCCAAAACCAGTTTCCTTCACGAAAACTTCGGCTTCGTGCGCGGCTTTTTCGACCGATTCTATTTTACTTGGTAATTCGAGTTTCTTTTGTTCCAGCACAATGTTTTCTTGTAAGTTATCGGTTTCAGAGTGTTTGTGTCAAGACAAATAACCGTTTTTCTGCTTAAAATACAAATAA
>DAITPE010000190.1:0-9608 GCA_036833775.1 Pyrinomonadaceae bacterium
CATTCCGACACCGTTCGCAAAACCTTGTCCGAGCGGTCCGGTCGTGATTTCAACTCCGGGCGTTAGAATATTTTCAGGATGTCCGGGCGTTTTCGAATGAAGCTGACGAAAACGTTTGAGTTCGTCGAGCGGCAAATCGTAACCCGTCAGATGAAGCAAAGAATAGATCAGCATCGAACCGTGTCCGGCGGAAAGTAAAAATCGGTCGCGGTTGAACCATTTCGGATTTTTCGGATTGTGGCGCATAAATTTCGTCCACAAAACATACGCTGTCGGTGCCATTCCGAGCGGAAGTCCCGGATGTCCCGAATTCGCCTTCTGAATCGCATCGAGCGACAAAGTTCTGATCGTATTGATACAAAGTTGGTCTAAATCTGTTTTCGTTTTAATTGCGGTTGTCATATTTTTTATTTTAACGGAAATAAATTATTGATTGATTTCTTTAAATCTTCGCCTTTTATAATTACTGCATTTTTATCTGCAAATTTCGGAACATCTTCGGGCGGAATAATTGTAAATATGGTTAATTGCTCATCTTCTTTTTCTGAAATCGCCAAACTAATTCGGCTTATGTCATATTTGCGATACTTGATACATTTTTCAATATTTTTCAGTAAAGTAGTTTTTTCTTTTCTATCATCTTTTTTATTGAATTTTATATTAATCAAACCTTCAAAGCCCGGATTATTATTAATTTCGATGAAAAAATTATCTATTCTAGCTTGCAATTCATCAAATTTGAGTTTTCCAAAACTATCTACAGTATCTACTCTGTCGTAATTCGTTAGTACAACATTGAACGTATCCGAAAAATTAGTTTTAGTGCAGTAATTGGGCATTTCTACAATTTTTACCGAAACCTGAATGATTTCCATATCGCTTTTATATTCTTCATTCAAATAAACTATTTCGGAAGTTCCTTGTCCTTTGAGAATTTTTCCGTTGGAAATTGTCCATTCGTAATTCAATTTAAGATTTTCGATATTTTGATTGCTTTTAACCGAAAGATTTACAGGACTTCCAAATGCAACTAAGCCTGCGGGTAAAATCAATTCAAATTCAGGACACGAAATTTCGGCAGTTTGCGTAAAAACCGACAAACTTAAAAATAAAATTAAAACTATTGAAGAAATCAACGCTTTCATATTTAATCACTCCGAATTTAATAAAAGTTCATAAAATTTTTCGTGCCTCGTTCGCGCTTTTTGATAGCTCGCCTTTCGTTTTTTATCAAATTTGAATTCGCGTCCTTTCGGCGTGTCTTGCGTTTCGATGCTTTCTATTTTGCCGATTGTTTCGAGCGCAAGCAACACCGCGCCGCGCGAAGATGCTTCGTGCGTGTCGGGCAACGACATATTATGCTGTAAAACGTCGGCGATGATCTGCGTCCAAACTGGCGATTCGCGCAATGCGCCGCCCGATGCGATGATCGTTTTCAGCTTGCAGATTTCATTAATCTGATCGTAAATTTCGGCAAAACGATAGGCGACGGCTTCAAGCGCGGCTTGAACGATGTCGATCGTGTCAGTCGCGGATTTCAAACCTAAAACCGCGCCGTTTGCCGCTTCGTGATAACCTGTCGAGCGTTCGCCCGCGAGAAACGGCAGAAACGTCAAACCGTGCGAATCGGGTTCGCGTTTTTCGATTTCCGATTCGGTTTTATCGTCGTCATCTGTCAGACGAAAATTGTCTTTCAGCCAACGGTAAAGACCGCCGCCGTCCGACAATGCACCGCCCAAAATTATGCGCTTGCGGTCAATTCGATAACACCACAAACCGCTCGGAATCTTCGTTGGCGCATCGCCTTGAAAGGCAACGCGCATCGCGCCCGAAGTTCCGATCATCAGCGCAGCTTTGTTTCTGCTGACACAGCCCGCGCCGATATTATTCGCCGCACCGTCGCCGATTGCGAGAAACCATTTCGCGTTTTTCAATCGTTCCCAACGCTTTTGATATTTGGAATTTAATTGAAATGTCTGCACGTCCGTTTCAACGATTTCGGGCAAATTCGCTTTCTTGAGTTTTAAAAATTTAACTAATTCTGCGTCCCAATCGTTTGCGCGAATGTTGAAAATTCCGGTCGCCGAAGACATCGAAACGCTCGATTTTGCTTCGCCGAAAAGTTTGAGCGCGGCAAAATCCGAAAACGAAAGCCATTTGTCCGTTCGTTTGAAAACTTCGGGAAATTCTTTTTTCAGCCATAATAATTTTGCCGTCCAAAAGCTCGAATGAAAACGCGCACCGGTTCGGTTGTGAACTTCCGCTTCGTTCAATTTTTCGCGCAAAACGGACACAAATTTGCGGCTGCGCGTATCTGCCCAACCGAAAACTTTTGTCGTCGGTTTGCCTTTCGCGTCAACGCCGACAAGACTGTGCCAAAACGAAGAAGCGGCAACGTATTCGATTTCGCCTTTGATTTTTGCGCTCTTTTTCAAAACGTCTTCAATCGCCGTTTCGATCTGTTTGAAGGCTTCGAGTGCGTCGATTTCCGCGCCGCCGTCTTCGGTCGCGGTCAGCGTTCGTTCGTTTTTGACAAAACTTTCCGGCAAAACATTGCCGTTCGCGTCATAAAGCGCGGCGCGCACGCTTGAAGTTCCGATGTCTAAGGCTAAGATCAGAGATTTCATTACTTTTGTATTCAAGTTTAAGTGAAAAACCGTATTGAATAAAGAACATTTTTTCAAAAAATGCCTTCGACGCTTTTTTGAGTTAAGATATGGCTGACGATTGAAAAGATTTTTTTTATCCACAGATGAACACGGATAAACTCAGATTTTGCCGATATTTCTAAATATGAATTTATTAAATTCAGTTTTTATCCGTGTGCATCCGTGTTCATCTGTGGTTAATTTTTACTTGAGGTTTGAACGAAATGAAATATTGCCGAAATTGCGGAAATGCGAATTCCGACGCGATGAGTTTTTGCGGACAATGCGGTGCGCGTTTTAATGAAACGAACGATTCGACGTGGAATCAAGGCGACATTCCGACCGCTTCGTTTGAAGAAACGCCGACAAGCGTTCGCCCGCGAAATGTTGAAACCGAAACTTTTCAGCGAAATCTTGCCGCGCCCGAAACGCCGAAAAGCAGCAAAAAAATCTTTCTAATCCTCGGCGGAATCGTCGCTTTATTTTTTCTCGTGATCGCGGGAATCGGCGGAATCGGCGCGTTATTTTATTACAAAAGCGGTCAAACGGTCGTTGTAAATAATTCCAATACAACGAACCGAAACGTCGAAAAGTCGCCATCGCCGAATGTTTCGCCCGAAAAATCTGCAACGCCGCAAGCCATTTTCACGCCGCCGACCGAGCCGACGAAAAAAGGCGATTTTACGATTTATGCCAATACAGGCTGGCAATTGTCGGACATCGACACGATTTCACAGGAGAAATTTACGACGAGCGTGGTCGGGAAAATCGATTTGGACGGCATCAAAACAGGCGTTTCGTCGAGCGGAATAAAGGATGAAAAAACAAAATCGCGCCGAATTTATCCCGAATTCCCGACCGGCGCACTTTTGATGCGAACGCGTTATGCGGACGGAAAATATTCAAACATTGCGGCTTTAACCGCCAACGGCGCAACCGGACAATGGGAAAACTATCCCGGCGAAAGCGGCAGAATAGAATTCTGCATCAACGACAATGCGCCCGAAAAAAACGGCGGACAATTTACCGTGACGGTCAATTTTGTAAGCGCACCGAAAAACTGAAAATCGTAAAAATCGTCGGAACGCAAGCGGCTCGCTTGCAATGAGCGTTGTTTTTTTAACGCGAAAATGATGTTTGGCAATTATAATCTGAGAATATAAACATCGGTTACGACGCATTCGCGCCGTTTGCAAGCGAGCCGCTTGCGTTCCGACCAAAAATTATTTCTCGCCGAAAGTTTTCTTAAACCACCAACGAGTTCCGACCAATAAAAATCGCCAATCTTTAAAGAATTCGGGAGGTTTTCCTTCAAAATAATGTCCGATAAACTGGAAAATCCAGCCGACCACAAAAAGCCCCAACGCGATGCGCCAAAATCCCGCGACAAAAAACGAAACCGGGATCAGCAAAAGCGAAACCGCGATCATCGGAATCCCGATCTTGTGCGTCAACTGATTGATCGGATGCTGATGCGATTCGGAATATTCCTCGATCCATTCATCCCAACTCTTTCCGCCCATCATAGATTTTTTCTCCTTTTGTTTTTCCGCGATTTTACACAAAAAATCTTCCCGATTCAAAAAAGTTGACATATAATTCGCCTATGAAACTCAAAATTCTGCCGAAAATTCTCTTTTTTATCGCTTCGATTCTGCTTTTTTCGCAAATTCATTTTGCACAGGAAGATTCCGAAATGCTTCCCATCGAAGAAAACAATCTTTGGGGATTTGTCGATACGAAAGGAACTGTGGTCATAAAACCTCAGTTTTTCTATGTATCTTCGTTTTCAGACGGCTTGGCACTTGTTCAATTGGAAATCGGCGGAACCATACCGAACAGCGAAGGAAAAATCAAGCGAAAACCTTCCAAGGTGGGTTACATAGATAAGACAGGTAAGATCGTTTTAGAATCCGGCTATGAAAACGTCAGAGATTTTGTAGACGGTTTTGCACCGGTGCGAATCGGCGACAGATACGACGGAAAATACATTGTCGAGGGAAAATACGGATTCATCGATAAAACCGGAAAAATCGTAATCGAACCGCAGTTTGATAGTGTTGCCAACTATTTTTCCGAAGATTTAATGGCGGTAAAAATCAATAAAAAATGGGGATTTATCGATCGAAGCAGAAAGATCGTGATTCCGCCGCAATTTGATTCGATCGAAGAATTTTCGGAAGGTTTGGCAGTTGTCTATAAAAATAAAAAGGCTGGGTATATAGATAAAACGGGGAAATTTGTAATCGAACCTCAATTTTTCAGAGCAAGAAAGTTCAGCGACGGAATGGCACAAGTTGAAACAAAACAATACGGGAACACAGGATATATAGATAAAACAGGGAAAATCGTGATTCCGACAAAGTATTCATTTGCAGGAAATTTTAGAAATGGAAAGGTTTCGGTTAAAGAATTTATCGGAAGTAAATCTACCGATTACTGTATAAACAAAGAAGATGAAAAATTACCGTTGAAAGAATGCGAATATATTCCAAAAGGTGGCACGATTGCCAAGATCATTGACGGCAAAAAAGTTTTTGTTGATGAAAATGGCAATGTATTGTTTGAAAATAAGTGGGACGAAGTTGGCGGTTTTAAAAGCGGAGTCGCGCTTGTTCTTAAACATAATAAAGGTAAATCTTGGTGTGGACTTTTTGTGCCGGGTTGGGTGGGTATATATGATGGTTGTTATCATTGGGGATACATAGACAAAACGGGCAAATATATCTGGAAAAAAAAGGAATTAGAGTAGTTTTTTATAGATTTTAACGCGCAAATCGTCTGCTAATTCTTTAGTTTCTCTCATTTCAAAATTATTCAAAAAATCCTGCGGCATAAATGCGTCGGCATCTTCGACCGATTCGGGAATTTCCGTGACGAACCATTTTTCGATCACGTCGGCGAAATTTTTATAAGTTTCCGCGCCGCCGATGATATACAGATCGCAATTCAAATATTTTGCCAACGCGAGAACTTCCTCTTTACTGCGAATAAGTAAAACATTCGGCTGATGTTCGAGCGAATTTGAACGCGAAAGCACGATATTCAAGCGTTTCGGCAAAGGTTTCCCGATCGACTTCCAAGTATTAAAGCCCATCACGACCGCGTTTTGAAGCGTCGTTTCCTTGAAAAATTTCATATCTGCCGAATAATGCCACGGCAGTTTTCCGTCTTTTCCGATCGCAAAGTTTTGAGCGATTGCCACGATTCCGATGATTTTCGCCATTTCCGTTTCAGTTTAACAAAATTGTCCGAATCGGCAATCAATCGCGCTTGCAAAAAGCCGAAAGAGTGTTAAACTAACCGCGAACCCTGAATTATAAAATAAAATTTAACGCGCCCTTGAAAGTCCCCGAAACTTTTGTGATTTTTTCTGCCCCGAATTTACCCCAAACAATTAATTCAATTAAGGAAATTTTTGGAGGATTTTTATATGCAGGATTATTTTAAAAATTTTGTCGCTTCGATCAGCGCGTTTTTACCGAATGCTTTGTATGCATTACTTCTTTTAGTTTTAGCTTGGATCATCGCCAGCATTTTACGCGCCGTCACGCAAAAAGGATTGCGTGCGTTGAAAGTTGACGAAAAACTCAGCACACCCGAAGATTCGCAATCGGGCAAAGCCGTCGTGAAAACGCTTTCCGACGTGGTTTATTGGATCGTTTTTCTCTGTTTCATTCCCGGAATATTGGGCGTTCTCGGTCTGACGGGCATTCTTTTTCCGGTTCAGAATATGATGAACAGCATTCTCGGTTTTCTGCCGAATGTGCTCGCCGCCGTCTTGATCTTCGTCATCGGTTCGCTGATCGCAAAAATTTTGCGGCAGATCGTGAGCGGACTTTTAAGCGCGATCGGAGCAAACAAATTGGCTGAAAAAGCCGGACTCAAGAAAGAATCGGGCAGTTACGACATCGCCGGAATCGTCGGCACGATCGTTTACGCGCTCGTTCTGCTCGGTGTTTTGAGCGCGGCTTTGACGGCTTTGAACATTTCGGCGATTTCCGAACCGATCAACAACGTCATCGGCGGAATTACGAACGCGATTCCGAATATTTTCGGCGCGGCTTTGGTTCTCGTCATTTCGTTTATGGTCGGTCGCGTCGTTGCCGGATTGGTCGAAAGCATTTTGACGAGCATCAATTTCAATTCGCTTCCCGCCAAGCTCGGTTTCAATTCCGTTCCGACCGAAGGCGGCAAAACGGCTTCGGCTTTTGTCGGACATTTAACGCTTTTGACGATTATGCTTTTCGCCGTCACGAGCGCGGCAAATTTATTGGGATTTGCACAACTTTCGCAGATCATTCAAGATTTGACCGTTTTCGGCGGACATCTTTTGACGGGCGTAATAATTTTCGGAATTGGTTTGTTTCTGGCGAATCTCGCGGCAAATCTCGTGCGCGACAGCGGCGTGACAAACGCGCAAACGCTGGCAACCGTGGCGCGTGTGGCGATTTTGATCTTCACGGGCGCGATGGCTTTGCGCCAAATGGGACTTGCCGACGACATCGTTAATCTCGCCTTCGGTTTAACGCTCGGCGCGTTGGCAATCGCTTCGGCAATCGCCTTCGGTGTCGGCGGAATCGATTTTGCGAAAAGACTTTTAAGCCGTTTCGGTTCAAATTAATTCTGAAACTTTTTTGAACGCGGGTCGGGCGGATTCGGCAGATTTTATCGGATTTATTTTATAAAATTTATCCGATAAATCCGCCTGATCCGCCCGATCCGTGTTCTGTTTTTCTTACATTTTCGCGCCTTTGTAAACGGCGATTTCCGAACCTTTTGCCAGAAAGATCGAATCGGGCTGCGTATCGCTCAAAAAATCGAATTCCGCACCGTAAACCTTTCCGAAATCTACGTCGATCTCGGCATAATTCACCTCAACAAGTTCCCATTTCGGATGCTCGACCTTGTATTCGTCGGTGCGATTCGTGCCGCGTTTCGTGTAACCCCAATAATGTTCGATGATAAATTCGCCGTGTGAATTTTCCGCCGGAACGCCCAAATTTGCGCCCGTTTCAACCAAAATACTGTTTCGACAACCGTCTTTTTCCCAAGTATAGCCGACTTCCTTTTCCGTGCGCGTGTGCGACATTTTCCAGCATTCGTAAGGCTCTCCGTAAAGCAGATCGGCAACCTTTGCGATCGCAAAGCGCGGCACGATTTCCTTCACGAAACAAACGCCGCGCTTCGTTTCCGTTTCGGTTTCGCGCTTGACGTAATAACGCAGATTCACTTCCTCAAAATTGACGTGAAACGGAACGGGAACGCCCAAAACACACGTGTCCAAAAACATAAACCCGACCAGGCTGACAAAAAGTTTGTCTTCGTGAAAATCGAACGAAACGCCTTTCGGAAGACGTTTTTCAAGCAATTCGGGCGCGACTTCATAATTCGCCATTATTAAATCGTGCCATTTTGCAGTTAAAAATTTTTGCATAGATTCATTGGGAAATTAACAGGGATGAAAAGGATGAAAGGGATAAATTTATGAATTAATAACAAAAATATTCTTTGCGAACTTTGCGCCTTTGCGTGAAAATTGTCTGATTATTTACAAAAACAAATCGACAATTTGCCACAAATAATTCTTCTAATAATCCCTTTCATCTCCTTCATCCCTGTTAAATTCTTCTCACAATATCAAACGCTTGTCGCCCGCGCGTATTGTGATGCGTTCGCGGTCGAAATATTCGAGCAGCGGAATCGCGTATTTGCGCGAAACTCCGGCGATTTCTTTGAATTTCGGAACGTCGATAAGTTTGTCGGGCGAAGTTTGGGCGAAAATTTTTAATTTCGCAATCAGATTATCAACTTCATTTCGCGCAAAGTAAAATTCGTCGGTGATTTTGACAACCTCGCCCGAATTTATTAAAAGTTGGAAAACCTTTCGCGCGTGATTTTTGTCGGATTTCGTGTTTTTTACTGCCTCAAACAAAGCGTCGTCGAGCTTTGGAACTTCCAATTTCGCCGTTTTATAAATTGCCGAAAGCTTTTCGCGCAAGACTTTTTCGTCCGTAGAAAGTTCGAGATTATGCTCTGCCGAGCGCACGAAATCTTTTTCTGCGACGATTTTTTTTCCCGTTTCAAGATGAAAAAGAACGCTTTTGAAAATCTCGTTCGGAATCCGCGCAAAAACTTTTTCGCGCAAGGTTTCGCGCAAAATTCCTTTTTTGAGCGGTTCTTTTTTGTGAAAACTCTCGATTTCCGTCAAAGTTTTTGTCTTCAAATTTTCAAACGGCGTTCGTGCAATAAAAACACTTTCCGCTTCGATCACGGCTTTTTTTTCGACGTTTTCAGTAATCGCTTTCTGTAAAATCTCACGTTTCCAACCTGTTCGCGATTGCAAATCGTTAAACGTCAAACCGACTTCATTCGCCGTTTCGAGATAAAGTTTGATTTGCTTCGTTTTGTCCGCTTCAAGCAGATTTTGCAGATATTTCCTGACGTTTTCCGCATCTTTACGGCGATGTTTCGTGGGTGAATTGTCCAAAACTTTGCCGCCCGCGATCGTGATCTGCGGCGAATAGGAACGCAAAATAAATCTTTCTTCGGGAACGCAGACGATCGGTATTTCAAGTCTTAACTGCACGAAATCCTTTTCGCCTTGAGAAATTTCGTTTGCTTCATTCAAAACCTGCACACGCGCCAAAGCTTCGATCGTGCCGATGTGAACGCGCACGCGTTGACGCGATTTGAGAGTTTTTTTCGCTGTCTTCAAAACTTCGATCTCGGCATCGAAAATCTGGACAGCACGCAAAATTCCTTTTTCTGCCAAAACCATTCCGCGTGTAATTTCCGTGTGTTCGATTCCGCCCAAGTTTACGGCGGTTCGCTGTCCCGAATGCGCTGATTTTACCGACTTTCCATGTGTTTGCAGACCGCGAACGCGCACTTTTTTGTTCAGCGGCAAAATCTCTAAATCTTGTGTTTCCTGAATTTCACCCGAAATCAAAGTTCCCG
>DAITPE010000191.1:0-9596 GCA_036833775.1 Pyrinomonadaceae bacterium
TATGGCACTTAATCAAAAACTCATTAAAGAAAAGCTTGAAAAGTGGGCTGCTCTCCAAATCAAACGTGCAGCATTAACTGCAAAGAGAAACAAAGAGCTTGACCCTTTCATTAAAAAATATAACGAAGAGACCAAATCCATCACCGATTAATATGCCGAAAAACTTACACCGCTCGAAACTGAATCTTTAGCTATCGAAGGTGAGGTTTCAAAACTTTTGTTGGCGAATACCGACAAAAGCGGCGAAGTAAAAGCCGTCACTATCGAAGCCGGACAAGCAGTGGCGCAGCTCTCGAAAACGGAAGGCGCACGGGTCGTAAAAGTTAAAGACTTCTTTGCGGCTGTCAAAGATCGAAGCGATTCATTTTTTGATTGTCTAACTGTTGCAATCGGCAAAGCGGAAAAGCTAATCGGCAAAGATGCGCTGGATAAAATCAGCAAGAAGAAGACCACTAACACTGTCACATTCCGATTTAAAAAATAACGAAATTATAGCTGCAAGGCAGCACATAAAATGGCTTGAGTGATTTCTCGTGATGTTACGAGCTTTAAGCCGAGGTGGTAGGAGACCGGCGAAAACATCTTCCCGGTCTTCGCAACGGGATACAACAAAAGACGGTAGGCGGAGTATTCCACCGTCGCACATAAAGATGAGGCTTTCTGCTCTCCGCGTGGTTAGCCTCAAAAATTTTAATATGCAGGAAATCAAAATAGGCAGCAAAGGCGAAGCGGTTAAGAAATGGCAATCATTTCTGCATGGACTTGGTTACATGACAATCGTTGTTGATGGAATCTTCGGAGAAGAAACCGATGTAGCTACAAGAAATTTTCAACAAAAGTTTGCTGATGCAGATGCAGCAGAGATTGACGGTGTGGTTGGGACAAAAACCTATCTCGCGGCAATTCGTCTGGGTTTTCCTGCAATCGAATCACTTGCCTTTCCTCCGCGTCCGGCATTCGATTCACCATCGAGCGCAGCGCGTGAAAAAATGTTCGGAAAGTTTCGATATACTCCGCAAAAAGACGGCTCGATAAAGATTGAGCATAGCTGGACTGTCAACAATATCGTCCACGTTTTCATTCCGCAATTGATCGGCATCGAAGGTGCGCCGAAAGATGGAATGGTTTACTTCCATCGTGACGGAGCAGAACAACTCAAAGCCTTATTTGCTGCTTGGCAAAAAGCCGGATTGCTTAAATACCTTAAATCTTGGGCTGGTTCATTCGTGCCGCGAATGGTCAGAGGTTCAAAGACTCAACTTTCAAATCACGCATTCGGCAGCGCGTTTGATGTAAACGCTGCGTGGAACGGACTCGGTAAAACACCGGCAGCAACAGACAAGCCCGGAACAGTTATTCCGCTTGTCGCCATCGCCAATGCACACGGATTTTTCTGGGGAGGTCACTACAATTCACGTAAAGATGGAATGCATTTCGAGCTTGCAGTTTTAGGGATGTTTCCGAAATCGAATCCTTTCGATGATCTCAAAGATGACGAGATCGATCTGGAATTAAAAGATTCGACGGCTGCTTCTGAGGATTTTTCTCTCCCTCCTGTTTCATCTTCAGAGCAGTCGTCGGATGCCGCAAGCGGTTTTCCATACGAAGTCACTGTTGCGCCTGAAGCCCAACAAGCTAAATGGTGGAAAATCTTCAAAAAGGCTGAAGAGAAACTTTCTGAAATCCAAGCAACGGTGAATAAGGTCAACGAAGTGAAAGAATCACTTTCTAAAATTCCCGGTGTTTCGAGCTTACCCGGAATGCGGCTGGACGACGCGCCGGTCAAAGTCACGACCGGAAAATCCACCTCGTTTTTGTTGAATGTTCTCGGCATGGTGTTCTCGGTTCTCGGAGCAATATGGGGATTTCTGACGAACAATTATAAGTTGATCGCTCTTGGAATTGTCGGATTCATAATCTTATTAATTCTTTTGACGACAGCTTTCACGATCATCAATGCGCTGAGAATGAAGTATCACAGCGATCCGACCAAATACAACGTTGAGTAATTATGGAAATGTCTCCCTTATTTCATCCGGCAATTTTAATTTTTCTGGTGTCATCTTACACGACCTTCGTTGTTTGGATCGTGCGGCTCGAACGCAGAAATGCCGTTTGTGAAAACGAAATCGAACGACTCAAAAAAGATCGTGACACTGACAACGCAGAAAACGAAAAGTATTTTGCGGAAATAAAAACGAAACTCGACGTTCATCAACTCAACGGCGACATTCACTTTAATCAAAAAGTCACCGAACAAGTTGATAAGCGCAATGAGCTGAGGTTTCAAACTATCGAGAACCACATCGGCGAAATGAAGCAAATGCTGACAAAAATCGCAGAAAAACATTGATTTGAATTTGCTTCAACAAGGGGCTGGTGAAGCAAAAGGGTCGTTTGTGACTTAAAGCGAATGGCGCACCGACAGTAAACAGTCGGTAGCTTTTTTAGAAAAGTTGCCGTGTTTCAAACGACCCAAAATACGAAAAGAAAATGCCGAAGCGTTATTCACAAGAAGCAGTCGAAACAGCCAGAAAACTTTATTGCAAGTTTGATGGAAAAAATTTCGATGAGATCGAAAAGGAAATGCAAAAAACTTACCCGGAATGGAAGGAGCAAAATCTTCATTCTCGCGGCAAAGGTAAAAATGCACGACTTGGCTGGATCATTGAATACAACTTCGATAAATCGCTTGAGGAATATCGAAAGACTCAACCGGCAGCGTTGATCGACGATGTTCAAAATCTCTACCTCGGCATTAAGAAAGTTCGTGAGTCTTTACAGGAAAAAGTAGTTGGAGGAAAAGGAACACGCGATGACATTTATGCGTTCCGGGATTATGCCAACTTGGAAATGAAAGCGCGTGAAAAGCTGGACTTGGAAAAAGACAACTTTGAAACCTTTGTTGTTTGTTTTGAAAAATTTCTGGCTTGGCTGCCGGACATAGATGAAGCCGCAGCAACGGCATTTTTGAGCGGAAATGTCGCCGAAAGAATTTTAGAAAAGGCACGTATCGAATATGGCGAGATCGAAGAAACAGAATCTGAATCGTGACGAAGCGAATAACCGTGCCGTTTCCGCAATTGAAAAAGCTCGCCAGCGGATAGTTAAAAACGAAGAAGACTATTCGATGAAGCCGCTTAAATGGTGGCGAGAAAACTGGCATATCAAGGCAATACGCCGCAAGTTCATTGAAACCCATATAAAAGTTCGAGATGCCTTGAACGAGAATGAATTAGTTGACTTTACGTTCAACGATATTCAGGAAGATTTGTGGAACAACCTGACCGGGAAAGATGTCATTTTGAAGATGCGTCGCGGAGGTCTTTCCACATTTTTTCAAGCGAGCATTCTTGCAGACACGATTGTTAAAAGCGGAATTAAAGCTCGTGCTGTTCCGCACGACCCGGATACCGAAATGGAGTTCCGGGAAACAATCAAGACAATGTTTGAAAATTTGAAACCGACAATGAAACCTGCGACGAAGTATTACAACGAGCGCAGAATCCTTTTCAAACACAAGTCGGAATATCTGACCCAAACGCCGCAACCGAAACGCGAAGGCAAAGGACGCGGACTCGCAATTCAAAGACTCCATTTAACCGAGGTAGCTTTCTGGATCGGCGATCAACGCAAAACCTTAACGACTTTGCTGACTGCTGCCGAAGGTGGACAGATCGCAGTCGAATCTACTGCAAATGGTCTGGACGAGTTCCAGAAAACTTATCAGCAAGGCAAAGAACGCAAAGCCGGTTGGCGATCACATTTTTATCAATGGTGGTGGCGACGGAGCTGTCGGATCGAAGGTGCGACGATTGAGCCTTTGGGACTCGGTGAAGTTTTCTATCTCGTCAAATTCGGTGAACGATTCTCTGACCTTGCAGGGCAACGACTTGAAAACGCCAAATTAACGAGACGCGAAATGGCTGTTGCTCATCGCGTTTATCGACATCTTCTCCGGCGCGGATACATCGAGAGAAAAGGTTCGTTCCGTGACGATTGGTTCAGACCTGAAGTTGCTGCCTACATCGCGTGGAGACGATCAAAAATTGAAGACCTCGGCGAAAGGGATTTTTTAGTTGAATATCCCGAAAACGACAAAGAGTGTTTTGCTCACACCGGACGACCGGTTATCGCACCGGAGCATTTGAAAGTCTCGTGCAGCTTCAGCGAAGCAATGCCCGGACACGAATATCTTGTCTCGGTCGATACGAGCGGCGGAACGGAACGCGGAAACCCGGCAGCGATTCAAGTCATTGACGTTTGTTGCGGTCAACAAGTCTTTGAGGAAAAGCTCAAGCTCAAACCGGATTTATTGGGCGATAGAGTGGCGGAGGTTTGCGATCTTTATTTTCGCGCACGAATCGTTGTTGAAAGAAACAACACGGGAATCGCTACGATCAATCGGCTGCGCGAACTCGGTTATGACGATGTGCTTTATCGGCACTTTACGGCAGCGCAAAGACGCGCACTCGATAAAGGTGAAAAAACCATCGATGAAATTACCGAGGAAGCGGAGTTTGGATTTCCGACCGATGGACAAAATAAACCGCTGGCAGGGATGGCAATTGAAAAAGGTGTGCGAACCGGAGAGTTGGCGTTGGCAAGTCAAGAGTTTTGCACACAAGGTCTCAGAGTTGTTTGGAAAGACAACGGATCATTCTCAGGACAATCATCCACCGACGAGGACGATCTCTTTATTGCCTTGGCAATCGGTTGGTTCGTGCTGACCTCGAACTACGGAATTTTTACCGGATATGTGGGTGTGATGCCGCAAGGCGGAAAAACAAGATGATGATTTGAATTAAAAAAGCCAAGAAAACCGTTTCTGATTGTTTCTGAGCGAACTTTCAGAGCAGATGCGAAGCAGAAGGCGGACAGGCTTTTTTGAAAAATCTAAGGCGATTAAATCGAAATGAAAATTTTTAGCGCAATTCGAGCATTTATACAAAGTTTCCAAGCGGAGAAAGCATTGCCTTTGCCGCTTGACGGACGTTCGTCAAATGAAACTGTCGGTGGAGCTATCGGAACGGCACTGCAAAGTTATTCAACCGTTTCGCCAATTGTTAATTTCGATGCCTTAAAACTTCTCAAAACTTTTGCGATCTTCAATCCGGATGTTTCGCAGTATTGCGATAACATCATCAATCTTGCCAACACCGGTCATAACATCCAAGTCGATGCAAAGTCATCATCAACTGCCGAACAAGCATTGAATCGTCTCAACGAAACTGCGACTCGTCTGTATAAAAACGGAGCTGGTGTTGACGGATTAATGAATGCCTACGCCTTTCAGGTTGCGTGGAGCGGTGCATTATCGTCCGAAGATGTTATCAACATTCCCGGAAAGCGCGTCGAGCAAACCGTTCTCGTTCCGGTCGAGCAAATTCGTTTCAAATACAATCAAGCTCTCGGTTTCTATGAACCGTATCAAAAACCGATCAATACTTTGCAGAATGCGAACCGTAATCCTTTCGGATTAATACCGCTTCATCCGACAACTTATCGGTATTATGCGCTGCAAACGATTGAAAATTCACCGTATGCCAAGCCACCTGCTTCGGCAGCATTGGAGACGATTTGCGAGTCACAAAAACCGATCCTTGAAAATATCCGTTACATCGCGCAAAAGTTCGGACTCTTGGGATTATTCACGGCAGCCGTCACTCCGCCGCCAAGAAATGCAGGGGAAACGAAAACCGAACATGAAGCAAGAGCAAGCAAGTATCTTTCTGAAGTAACAAATTCGTTGCTGCAATATATCCGCGAAGGTTTGGTTGTTGCATACCGGGATCAAAAGATCGAACACACCAATATTGCTGATGGCTCACGAGGCGTTTACGACCTCAATCGAATTTCCGAAGAGCAAGTCATGAGCGGACTCGGAATGCAACCGGCATTTTTCGGAAGAACCGACAGCACGACCGAAACTTATGCCGATGTCGTTTATTCGTTACTGCTTGCAAAAGTTCACAATGTTCAGCGTTTAATCAAACGCCGTCAGGAGCAAACCTATCGTTTGGATTTGCGTCTTGGCGGACTCGAAGTGGACGGTGTTTCGCTCAAGTTCAATAAAACTTTTTCCAGAAATACGCTCGAAGAAAATCAAGCTGACCAAGCCAAATGGGAAGTTGTTCTGCAAAAAGTTACACACGGTGTTATTACGCCCGATCAAGGAGCGCAGGAGTTAGGTTACGAAAGCTGGTATGACGAAGACCTGATTGCCGATGCGCCACCGAGCGTTGCAGCACTGATGCGTTCACAGAAAAAGTTAATCAAAAAGTTTTCATTCAATTTCAACAAACAATCTCAACGATACGAATTTGTGAGACCGCAAATCGTGTTGTCCGGAGATGGCTTTGTTGAAGAAGAAACGTCTCTCGGAAACGTTATTCCGATAAAAAAAAAGGCTCAACAAGCCTAAAACTAACGGAGGAAAAAATAGATGAAATACTCGAAAAATTTATTGTCCGCTACTTCAATACGACTAAGCGCGATGCTGATATTGCTCTTCGGCTTGGTCTTGAACGTATGCGTGACTTCTTACGCGAATCAACCGAATCCGACTTCAAAAACGGAGACGAATTCGCAGACAAAATTCTTAACGCAATCGAAACAAGTTTTCAGAATGGCTGGTCTTCAAAACGAGCAGTCGCCGCAATCAACAGAACAACTCGGCAGATTTACGAATTTTACCGACTTCGGGACGCAACACCGTTCGGAGACAAATCACCGGTTCGACTTAAATTGGGCGGAGCAGATACCAAGTCAATCAAATTCATTGGAAAGCTTGACCATTTTTACTTTTCAAAATTCGCTGACAATACCCGAAAGCCAATGCGCGAATTTTTCGTTGAGCGATATTTCGAGAACGGCGCAGCTCTGTTCGGACGCGAGTCGAGCGATGAAATGGAAGACTTTCGTGCCGTTGCCGGAGACAAACTTAAAAACTTTACGGATCGACAGGTTAAAACAATCATTCAATCTTCCGCAGCAAGAGTCCGCAATTGGGCGCATCTCGGAAGTCTCGATCAAGCCGGAATCGAACTCGCCCGAATCGTTGCGACACTGGACTCGCGGACAACCGAAATCTGCCGAGGCTTGGATGGCAAGATCATTCGTGTTGGTGTGGCGAATGAAACCGTTCAACGTCTCAACCAACTCGAACCGGGTGAGTTCGCCAAAGAATTATATGAGTCCGAAATGGGCAAGGCGATCTCAAAAGAACCGGTAAAAACGATAAGTAAATTTATTGAAAAAGACGGAAAGACAATTTCGGATCAACTTGTAAAAACCGGTTTTTTCCCTCCGCTTCATATTAATTGCAGAAGTCGCTTGAGCGGCGTTTTAGAAAGTGATTAGTTATTTATGTCAGTTTCATTAAAATATAGTTTTAGTTTTGTTCCTCGACCGATGCTTCGCTTGTCTGAAATTGAGCGAATCATCAAAGAATGCAAAATTATGAAAACTGCGCCTTCAAGAAACACTTTGATTGCAATGTGTGAGGATGGAACATTTGAAGCAAAAAAAACACGGTTAGGCTGGCTAGTGTTTGAAGATAGCTTCAAAAAATGGGTAGAAGACCTACAAGCGATATAAGAAAACGGCGGTTAATTAACCGCCGTTTTCTTTTGTCTTAAAACCTCAATCGAATAAATCTGAAAAAATTCTTCGGGCGTTTTTTTTGCTTTCCGCAAATTACAAGTTTCGCAAAGAATCTGTAAGTTTTCTGGATAATTCGTCCCGCCTCTCGAAATCGGAATTATGTGGTCTAGGTGGTAATCGTTGCCGACCTCGACTAAACAATACTTACAACAACCTTTTTGACTATGATAAATCTTGGACACGTCATCTGCTGTAAAACTGCCTTCTGCGTTATTTTCTCTGGCGCGTCTTGTGTGTTTGTGTTTTCTATTTTGGTTTTGATATTCAAGAGTTTTTCTAAATTCGCTTAAACATTCATTGCATTGATAACGAAATCCGTCCGCTGTTCTAGCGTGTTTCGTAAAACAACTAATCGGCTTAACAGTTTGACATTTAGAGCATTTCTTTTCGGTTCTAACAATGTAATTTTGTTCTTTTACTCGTTTGATAACTTGCGCGTTTATTCGGTCAATAATTCTAACTTTGTCGCGCTTATATCGCTTTTGATGTTTTCTTTGAGCCGTTTCTGGATGAGCTTTAGCTGAAATCTTATTGGCTGTTCTAATGCAAACCTTACAACGTGGATTTAACTTGTCGAATCTTGAATTATCAATACCAAACTCGGAAAGGGTTTTCAGTTCGCCACAATTCCAACATTTTTTACATTCTTTTTCCATAATCTGTTAATCGTCTGTGTTGTCTAAAAATCGGCTTTGCGCTTAATCGTGCGTGTTTCACTCGAAAACCTTTTCAGAAACGCTCAGAAACAGGTTTACGATATTTTTAATTCCGATTCAAAGACCTAAAATTGAAACTTATTTAATTTGATGATAAATTTCTTCTCAGTTGACCTAACCCGAAAGGGTAAAAAGAAGACTTAGGGATGTTGGCGCAAACCTAAGTCTTCGCGGTTTATGCAAAATCTTCGGCAAAGAAGATGTAGCTTGATTTATAACCTTTTTCGCTCAAGTCTTCGCAGACCGCAAAAACTTTTCCGAATTTATCGGCTTGAAAACCGATAACGACAAATGTTTTCCCAAAACGCCAATCGAGTTTATTTTCGACTGTAAAAATCTGATTCGCTGTAATATTGAATTTCTGCATAGTTGTTGACCTCTTTTTTAATCTCGTTAGGATTTCCTAACTTGATTTAAATTATCTCACAGTTACGTAACTTTTGCAAGTATAGTTGCGTAACTAATCAAAAATAATGTATATTCTGTTTATGCCAACTGAACTTTTAAGAAAACAGTTTTTATTAACCGATGAAGAAAACGCCGAGATTGAACGCAAGGCGAAAGAAAAAGGGTTGTCGGTTTCAAATTTAACTCGAACGCTTTATGGTCTTGAACCTTTAAAAAAAGGCGTTATTTCAGAAAAATCAAAACAAAATTCTAAGGAAGCAAAGGAATGAAGAAATTATTAAGTTCTATTTTATTGTTCGTTTTATTGTTTGTTTTCAGCGTTTCGGATAGTTTCGCTTCGACGCTGATCTATAAAACGCAAAAGGAAGTTAAAACCAAAAACGACATTACAGAATTAGCGGTTGTCGATGTATCGAAATACAAACAAGTTCGCATTGGGGTTATACTTGCTGATTCTGAAAAGTTCGATGTTGCCAAAATTCTGAGAATTGAAGCCGTTGAAGACACAGATTCAATTTACCTTGATAAATTATCTGTGACGGATTTTTATAGAAGTGATTCTATAAATCTTGAAAATGTTTCTAATAAAATCAGAATCACAACAAAAGATTTAGGGGTTTTCAAGATTTTTATTTGGGCTTCTTTATAGATAAGCGAATAAGTCAACCAAACGGCGCATCTTTCGAGGTGCGCTTTTTTGATTCTGTCAAAAACTTTGCTAAAATTCAAAATGTTGGCGGTGCTAATCACATTGCAAACTTAATTTACTCCAAAGGCGTTTTGCGTCCACGAAAGTTAGACGTTTTT
>DAITPE010000192.1:0-9540 GCA_036833775.1 Pyrinomonadaceae bacterium
GTTTCAGGCGGATCTCGAAAAATTGGATGAAGTTCGACTCGATGAAAAATTCGATGTCATTATCGCCGGAGAAATGATCGAGCATTTAAGCAACCCGGGACTTTTTTTGCGCGGCATCAAACGGTTTATGAATGATGACACAAAACTCGTTATAACCACGATCAATGCTTATTGCGGATTGCGCTTCGGGATTTATTTTCTGCGCGGCAAAGGCGGTTTTAATGAGCCGGTTCATCCTGATCACGTTGCGTATTATTCGTATTCGACCTTAAAATTATTGATAGAAAGAGAAAATTTAAAGGTTGCGGATTTTTTATTTTATGATGTCGGTATTGAACATAGAAAATATTCAAGATGGCATTATAATTTGTTAAATGATATTTCGGTCAAATTATCGCGGCAAACGTGTGATGGATTGATCGCAGTTTGCAAGTTAAGTAGTAATTAATGCAGAATCTAAAGTTTCAAAACGGGAATGTTAAAGAATTTACGGGTGGAATAAAAATTATTCCGATTCTGTTTATTTGGCTGATTGTGTTCGTGATCGGTCTGACATTTTTGATTTATAACGATGATGAATTGAATCCCGTCAAAGAAAATTACTTGCTTCCATGGATTTTGGCGACCGGTGTTTTACTAACGATTCCGAGCATCATTCTTTGGTATCAAGGGAAATTTAAATTTTACAATCCTTTAATTTTTGCAACTTGGTCATACTTTTTTCCGGCATTTGTTCTCGGTGGAATCATACTTTCAAACGGTTGGTCATCGCCGTTTTTTCTATCGTTTATTCAAGACCCGAAAAACGATCTGCCGTTTACGATGTTGATCGTGATACTCGGGTATGCCGGCTTGGCGATCGGCTATTTTTTGCCTGTCGGAAACAGGCTCGGAAAGATGATCGGCGATGTTTTACCGATTTGGAATTGGAATCCCGAAAAACTGCGTTTGGCTGGATTTATACTTTTGGTTATCGGGTTGTTCAATACTGTTTTAGGATATTTTTCGGGCGTTCTCGGATACCAAAAACTTACCGAAATCGGAGCTTTTGACGGCATTATTTTTCTGATGACGCTGATCTGGTTGGAGGCAAGTTTTTTGCTCTGGCTGTTATTGTTCAAACGAAATATTTTGGACTTGTCCGCCGTATTTACGGCTTCGGTTTTGTTGATTACATCATTGGCAAAGGCTTTGTATGCCGGAAATCGCGGGAGTTTACTGACGATTTTTATAATGGTGATGTTGGCTTTCTTAATGTCGGGAAGGCGCGTCGGCGTAAAGCAAGCGACAATCGGTGGGGTTATTTTGGTTCTCTGCATCATTCTCGGAATGATTTACGGAACAACTTTTAGAAATATTAAAGAAAGCGAAGCTCAGGTCGGTTTTGAACAATACACCGAAAACATCTTTCAAACATTCGAAACGGTTTCCGAAACTGACAACTTAAAAACTCTCGAACTAGGTTTCTTGAGTTTGGCTGAACGTCTCGATGCCGTAAGTTCATTAGCGGTGGTGGTTTCAAATTATGAACAATTGGCACCTTACGAAGAAGGCTATGGTTTAGACAATAATATCTGGAAAGATACTGTAACCTTTTTTATTCCGAGAGTTATTTGGCAAGATAAACCGCTTGCCTCCGAACCGCGAAAATATTCGGAATTGTATTTTAATTACGGAGAGAATTCATTTACGATTACGCCGATGGGTGATTTGCTTCGCAATTACGGCGTTTACGGCGTGTTTTTCGGAATGGTGATTCTCGGAATGATTTTGAGATTTTTGTTCGCTTCTTTGGTTGAAAACAGAGAATTCAGTTTTTGGCGGACAGTTTTATATTTTATGCTACTCACGGCAATTTCGTATGAGAGCTTTTACGGTTCGATCATACCGTATATAACTAAAGTAGGATTTATTTCGATAGTCGGCATATTGATTGTGCACTTAATTATTAATCGAATTTTAAAAACAAATGAGCAGCATCAAAGATAAATGGGAATATTACGGTGAAAACGATCCGTATTTTGCAGTTGTAACTTTTGATAAATACAAGCGTGAAAATTTATCGGAAGAATTAAAAAACGAATTTTTTCAAGGTGGCGCAGACCATTTTGTAAAGATTTGGGAAACCATTGAAAGCCGTTTCACAAAAAACTTCAAACCTAAGAAAGCATTAGACTTCGGGTGCGGAGTCGGGCGGTTGGTCGTTCCGCTTTCCGAACGAAGCGAGTCCGTGATTGGTATCGATATTTCCGAAAAAATGCTCGATGAAGCGCGCTTGAACTGTAAAACCAGAAATATCGAAAATACCGAATTCTTTCAAACTGACGAATTCTTTAATAAATTTGAAGGTGAAATTGACTTTTTGCATTCGTTCATCGTTTTTCAGCATATAAATCCGCAGATCGGCGAAACCATTATTAAAAATTTACTGAAAAAACTGTCGAAAGGCGGAATCGGCGCACTGCATGTTACATATTTCAATTCAGGCAGCAAGTTTAACTGGTTCAAATTCAGACTTTACAGAGATTATCCAATAATTAACTGGATTAAAAATATTATCAAAGGAACGAAACAAGAACCTTTTATTCCGATGCATTTATACGATTTGAACAGCCTTTTCGCTATTTTACAAGAAAACGGTTGTCAGAATTGTTTTGTAAAATTCAGCGATCACGGTTTTTACGGCGCAGTTATTTTCTTTCAAAAAGAAGGACAGATCGAGTATTAAATGGAAACAATAATTTTCACGAACGGTTGTTATGACATTATTCATCCGGGGCACATAGATTTATTAAGAAGAGCCAAAGAATTGGGCGGAAAACTGATAGTTGGGATCAACAGCGACAATTCTGTTAAGAAAATCAAAGGATTTGAAAGACCGTTTTTAGATCAAGAAGCTCGTAAAGAAGTTCTTCTGGGATTAAAATATGTTGATGAAGTCGTTATTTTTGATGAACTTACGCCGGAAAACTTAATTAAAGAAATTAAGCCGAATATTTTGGTCAAAGGCGGCGATTGGAAGCCTGAAGAAATTATCGGGGCAGATTTTGTTTTGGCAAACGGCGGGAAGGTTTTTTCACTTCCATTAAAAGAAGGCTTTTCTTCGAGTAAAATCGTCGATAAGATCAAAACCGTTGATTCAAAAGAAGTTAAAACACTCGATTCAAGTGACGATTTTGCGGTAAATTCACTAACTCAGCATATTTCCGTTTTTGAAAATATTTTGGCGGAGATGACGCCCGTGATCGGCAATTGTGCCGATTTGATAACGGAAACATTACGGAAAGGCAACAAGTTATTGTTATGCGGAAACGGCGGAAGCGCGGCTGATGCACAACATATCGCCGCTGAATTTGTCGGCAGATACGAAACCGAAAGACGTGCCTTTCCCGCAATTGCTTTAACTACAGACACATCCGCCCTAACAGCTCTTGCAAATGATTACGATTTTGAAAGAATATTTTCGAGACAAGTAGAAGCACTTGCGGTTGAAGATGATTGTTTGATTGCAATCAGTACCAGCGGAAATTCGCCGAATGTCATCTCGGCAATTATGGAAGCGCGGAAAAAAGGTTGTAAAGTGATCGGGATGACCGGATCAAAAGGTAAGAAATTGGCTTCTCTTTCCGATGAATGCATTATGATTCCATCAGAAAGAACCGCCAGAATTCAAGAGGCACATATCACGATCGCCCACATTATTTGTGAAATTATAGATCATAGGTTCAGAGAGAATTAAGTTTAAATAATTCAAAGTTAATGAAAAGCTTACAAAATTTTTCGCGTGTGAAAATTCTGGTCATTGGCGATTTAATGCTCGATAGATATTGGTGGGGAAGTGTTTCGAGAATTTCACCGGAGGCTCCGGTTCCGATTGTTCATCTAAATGAAAGCACGTTTGCTGTGGGCGGTGCGGCTAATGTGGCTGCAAACATTTCCGGTCTTGGAGCGAAAGCATATTTGGTTGGTATCGTCGGGAACGATGACGAATCTAATCTTTTTAAAGACGGATTGAAAAAAGTTAATGTAACAGATGAATATTTGCTGCATTCTAAAAATAGACCGACCATCGTAAAAACAAGGGTTATAGCCCATAATCAGCAAGTCGTTAGAATTGATCAAGAAGTTGTTAAACGACTTGATGAGGAAGAGGAAAGACAATTATTGCAACAAATAGCAGCTTTGGCTGAAGAAATTGATTTAATAATATGTTCCGATTATGCTAAAGGTGTTTTATCCGACAAAATTCTCGAAAAAACGATTCAGATTGCAAAAGAGAAGAATAAAAAAGTAATTGTCGATCCGAAAGGAAAAAATTACCAAAAATATAAGGGAGCAAATTTACTGACACCTAATAAAAAAGAAGCTGCCGAAGCCTGTAAATTTGACGATCATGAAAAAAACTGGATTTTCAAAGGTGGTCAAAAACTGATTTCCGAAGTCGATCTCGAAGCAATTTTAATAACTCAAGGCGAAGACGGTATGACACTTATCAAAAATGACGGAAGCAGCCGACACTTACACGCTTGCGCCCGACAAATATATGATGTGACGGGCGCGGGTGATACGGTTATTGCTACTTTAGGTGTTGCTTTAGGTGCCGGGAATACTTTGGAAAATGCTTCGGAAATAGCAAATATTGCTGCCGGTTTAGTGGTCGAGCAAGTTGGAACTACCGCAATAAAATTCGATGACTTGAAACATTATTTAGAAAAAGCCGAGTTATAAAGGAAAATAAATAATTGTAATCGAGTTTCGGCTTACAATTTTGCAGATGAGAATTTACTTTAAATGTTGCCAAGCCGACATTTGACTTAAATCATTAACTTTGAATTTATGAAAATATTGATTTTGGGCGGAAAAGGAATGCTTGGGCATAAATTGGTTCAACAATTGAAAGATAAATTCGATGTTTTTGTGACAGTCCGCAATTCCTTGACAGAGTTGGAAAAATTCGGATTTTACGAATTGCCAAATGTTTTTGAGAAAATAGACATTTTGGATCAGGAATCCATACGGAAAATTATTGAAGAGATAAAACCTGAAGTAATTATTAACTGCGTCGGAATAATCAAACAGCTTCCCGTTTCAAAAGATGTCATCAACACACTTTCCATTAATTCGATTTTGCCGCATCAATTGGCACAACTTTCTTCAAATTATGGTTTTAGATTAATAAACATAAGTACTGATTGCGTCTTTAAAGGGACAAAAGGGAATTATACCGAGCAAGATGAAGCGGATGCGGCTGATCTTTACGGAAAAAGCAAAAATTTAGGTGAAGTTTTGCAGGAAAATTGTTTGACCATCAGAACCTCGATCATCGGTCGGGAACTCGAAACTGAACACAGTTTGGTAGATTGGTTTTTAAGTAATCGTGGAAAAAAAGTAAAAGGTTTCGTAAATGCTATATATACGGGCTTTCCAACTATCATCCTAACCGATATAATTGCTAATTTGATTTTAAATCAGCCTGAACTTCAAGGTTTGTATCATATTTCGAGTGAGCCGATCAATAAGTATGATCTCTTGCATTTAATCAATGAGGCATACGATGCAAATATCGAGATTGAATTATTCGAGGATTTTAAATTAGACCGAAGTTTGAATTCGGATAAATTTAGAAACGAAACCGGATTTAAACCTTTAACTTGGGAACAAATGATAAAAATAATGGCTGATGATCCGACTCCCTATAATATTTGGAAATAATGAAAAAGCTGGAAGGAAAGAGAATTTTAGTAACGGGCGGAACTGGTTCACTCGGACAAACATTAGTGAACCGACTTTTGACGGGGGAAATGGGCATTCCCGCCAAGATCACCGTTTTTTCGCGCGATGAAGCCAAACAGCATTATATGCGTTTGGATTATATGCATCGAAAAACCGCAACCGACGACATCATTTATCAGAATTCACAAGATTTATTGAATTTTCGAATCGGCGATGTCAGAAATTATTCGGCATTGTTGGCGGCAATGCGTGAAACGGATGTTGTTTTTCATGCTGCCGCATTGAAACAAGTTCCTTCTTGTGAATATTTTCCGTTTGAAGCCGTGATGACGAACATTATCGGCGCGGAAAACGTCGCAAAAGCGATTCGTGAAAACAATCTTTCAGTTGAAAAAGTGATCGGAATCTCGACCGATAAAGCTTGTAAACCGATTAATGTCATGGGAATGACGAAGGCTTTGCAGGAAAGAATCCTGATCGAAGCAAACCGCGATTGTTCTAAAACGGATTTTCTGTGTGTGCGTTATGGGAACGTGATCGCTTCGCGCGGTTCGATCGTTCCGCTGTTTGTGGAAATGGTCAAAAACGACCAACCGTTGACCGTTACTTTGCCGGAAATGACGAGGTTTTTGTTAAGTTTGGACCGTGCGGTCGATACGGTTTTTGCCGCGATAAATACAGGATTTCGCGGAGAAACATATGTCCCGAAAGTTCCTGCCGCAAAGATCGTTGACGTTGCCAAGGCTTTAATGGGAAACAAAGATTTGCCGATTTCGTTTACCGGAATCCGTCCGGGCGAAAAAGTGCACGAAATAATGGTTTCCGAAGAAGAATGTTTCCGAACCGTCGAACGCGAAGGTTATTACGTGATCTTACCGGTTTTGCCGGAACTTCGTGCAGAAAAAGAATTTAGTCCGGCTTTGAATGGTGAATATTCGTCGAAAGATTTGAATATTTCGGTAGATGAATTGCGGGATTTACTCGGTCAGGCAAATGAAGAAATCGCAAAATTTCTGACGGCGGCAAATTAAACGAAGAAAAACTTTATGAAAATAATGACGATTTTCGGGACACGCCCCGAAATTATCAGATTGAGTCTGGTCATGAAAATATTAGACCAGCATTGCGAACATATCACCGTGCATACGGGGCAAAATTATCACGAAAGTTTGAGCGATATTTTTATAAGGGATTTGGAAGTTCGCACGCCCGACGTTCATTTCGGCATCAAAGCAAACAGTTTCGGAGATCAAATCGGGCAGATTTTGGCAAAAACCGATGATGTTCTCGAAAAATACAAGCCCGAAAAGATTTTGATTCTGGGTGATACGAACAGCGCACTTTCAGCGATAATTGCTGCACGTAAAGGAATTCCGGTTTTTCATATGGAAGCCGGAAACCGTTGTTTCGACAATCGTGTTCCTGAAGAAGTAAACCGCCGAATTATCGATCATTCAAGCACGATTTTGATGCCTTATACCGAAAGAAGCAAGGAAAACTTAGTTAGCGAGGGCATCGAACGCGAAAGGATTTATGTCACCGGAAATCCGATCAAAGAAGTTCTCGATTCATTTGAGCCGAAAATCGATGAAAGCAAAGCCTTGGAGAAATTAAATGTCAGACCTTTTGATTATTTTCTCGTCACATTGCACCGGGCTGAAAATGTCGATATTCAATCAAGACTCGAAAAAATCTTTGAAGGTTTTAGATTAATTGCCGAAAAATTCGATAAAAAAATTCTTGTCAGTGTTCATCCGAGAACCGCTGAAAAACTACAAAAATTCAATGTTTCGATCAAGAGCGACAAAATTAAATTGTTGAATCCGCTTGGTTTCTTTGATTTTGTTAAATTGGAAAAAAACTCGCTGGCGGTTATGACAGACAGCGGAACGGTGCAGGAAGAATGCGCGATATTTTCGATTCCCAACGTCACTTTGCGGGATGTCACGGAAAGACCCGAAACTCTCGAATGCGGAAGCAATATCTTGAGCGGTGCCGAAACCGAATCGATTATCCGATCGGTTGAAATTGCCATTGCACAACCGGCGAATTGGGTGGCACCAAAGGAATATTTGACGGAAAACGTGGCGCAGACCGTGAGCAAAATAATTTTGGGATATACGAGTTTACGGAGACATATCTCGTAAACTGTAAATTTAGTTGTTTATGAAAAAAAGAGTAATGATATTTTGCGACTTCTATCTGCCGAGCTTTAAGAGCGGCGGCGGAATGTGGACAGTCGTAAATTTGGTTGACAGGTTTTGCGATAAATACGATTTTTTCATCGTTACCCGAAATTATGACAGCAAAGGCGACACAAAACCCTACACGACCGTTAAAACAGATGATTGGAACAAAGTCGGAAATGCTACTGTTTATTATGTTTCCAAACAAACTCATACTCAGAAACATTTTGCAAAATTAGTCAATGAGATTAAGCCCGATACCGTTTTTCTGAACAGCGCATTAAGTATGCCCGCAGTTAAATTTCTTTCGGCACGAAGAAAAAAAATGTTTGCGGATATTCCGGTGATTTTGGCACCTTGCGGTGAAATGTCGCAAGGCGCATTGTCGGTCAAACCGCTGAAAAAGAAACTATTTCTTCAATACGCCAAAACCGTAAATTTATATAAAAACATAATTTGGAAAGCATCTTTCGATTCTGAAAAAGTAGAAATCAAAGATGTGATGGGAAAAGATTCGGAGGTTTTTGTTGCCGCCGATCTTGTTCCGAAAATAATATTGCCGGAATATTCACTCGATTGGAAAGCAAAAAAAGAAAAAGGATCGGTCAAATTCGTGTTTATTTCGCGGCTCGTGCCGAAAAAAAATATTCATTATTTTCTCGAGCGATTAGTTGATTCAACCGTTGGAAATATTGAATTTACATTAGTCGGACCGCTCGAAGATCAGGATTATTGGAAAAAATGTCAGGATATTATTAAAAAACTTCCCAAGAATGTAAAAGTAACGGCGACCGGAGCATTTGAACATCAAAAAGATGCTTTGAAAAAAGTAGCTGAGAGTCATTTTTTCGTTTTATCGACCTTAAACGAAAATTTCGGTTATGTGTTTATCGAAGGTCTTGCGGCAGGCTGTCCGATCATTTCGAGCGACAGAACTGTATGGGACGAGATCGAAGATCGGAATTGCGGTTGGAGAATTCCATTGGAAGACGAAAAAGCTTGGGTTGAGCGGATCAATAAATGCGTTGATATGGACGAAAATGAATATCTCGAAATGTCCAAAGCCGCCAGAGATTATTCGATCGAATGGCTCGACAATCCGAAATTCGATGAAGATATGGCAAGAGTTTTCGATCGCGCATTAAACGATAAAGTAAAGACTGCAAACGGTTTGAAGTGAATTCACAGGAAAAGAAAAAAACGCTTTGGGTCGTGACCGAATTATATTATCCCGAAGAAACTTCGACCGGTTATTATTTAACCAGAATTGCAGAAGGTTTGACGGATGATTTCGATGTCAAGGTTTTGTGCGGTCAGCCAAATTATTCAGCGCGCGGAGTCAAAGCTCCGAGCCACGAAATTCATAAGAATGTCGAAATTTTTAGAGCAATCGGGACAACTCTTGACAAAAATATCATAATTTTCCGCCTGATGAATATGCTCACCTTGAGTCTTTCGATATTTTTTAAGGCTTTTTTCAGATTCAAGAGCGGCGATAAGGTTTTGGTTGTAACAACACCGCCTTCACTTCCGTTTATTACAGCTTTTGCATCGCTTTTGAAGGGGTCGCAATATATTCTGTTGATCCACGACAATTATCCAGAGATTTTAGTAGCCGTAA
>DAITPE010000193.1:0-9524 GCA_036833775.1 Pyrinomonadaceae bacterium
GTTTTTAACTCAAATACGTAGGATTCGATCATTGTTTTGCACGCAAAGGCGCAAAGTTCGCAAAGAAAAACTCGAAAAATCTGTCTTCTGTTTTCTACTCTTGATTTAAATAATTTATATTCAGATCGAAATTTTTATAAACCGCAGAAATTAAATGAAATGTAAAGGCGAAATACCTTAAAAAAGCACGAATTCATTGCGAATAGATTTTTTGAAAAGGTAAAAACACGCCGTGTATTTGAAGAAACACGCTGTGCACAAAGACATACGCGCCGTGTAAATGCTCATGCACGGCGAACATCAGGACATGCACGGCGCGTAAATGCTCATACACGCCGTGCGCAAGCACATACGCGCCGTGCGTAAGCAAAAACATTCCGTGCGTAAGCTCATACGCGGCGTGCGTAAGCAAATACACGCCGTGCGTAAGCAAATACACGCTGTGCGTAAGCATTTACACTCCGTGTAAATGCTTACGCACAGCATGTTCAAAGGCGTGAAACTCAATAAATACGGACATTTTGTGGTGAATGAGCAGTTGACGGGGAAAATCGGCGGAACTTTAAATAAAAATACGCGCCTTTGAACAGCGAAGTGTTAAATGTGATGAATGAGTGAAATTTTAACTTCTCAAACTTTGTATCGCTGTTTCGATGACGAAATTATTTTCCGCTAAAACTTTTTCCGCCGTTTCGCGTGAAACTTCGGCTTTTCGCATTACGATCGCAACGCGCAAATCTTCGCCTGCTTCGTTCATTAAACTTTGCGCGTCGGATTCGTTCAAATTCGTTTCGTCCATCAAAATCCGCAAACTTCTTTCTTTGAGTTTGATGTTTGAAGATTTTACATTCGTCATTCGATTGCCCGTGACGTAGCCGAGTTTGATCATCACGGTCGTCGAAATCGTATTCAAAACCAATTTTTGCGCCGTTCCAGATTTCATTCTGGTCGAACCCGTGACGGCTTCCGCGCCAACTTCGGCGACGATCGAAATTTCAGCAGATTTCGTGATCAAAGAATCGGGAACGCACGAAATGCAAGCCGTAAAACAACCGAGTTCGCGGGCAAAATCGAGTGCGCCGATCGTGTAAGGCGTTCTGCCCGAAGCCGCCAATCCGACGACCGCATCTTTTTCCGTCAAACCTCGTGATTGCAAATCCTGCGCGGCTTGCTCGCGGTTGTCTTCGGAAGCTTCGGTCGCTTTGTAAAGCGCGTCGTAACCGCCCGCGATGATGCCTTGCACCAACTCGTAAGAAACGCCGTAAGTCGGCGGAATCTCGCTCGCGTCCAAAACGCCGAGCCGTCCGCACGTGCCTGTGCCGACATAAAAAAGCCGTCCGCCGTTTTGCAATCTTTCAACGATTTTATCAACCGTTTCAGCAATTTCGGGCAAAACCTTTGCGACCGCTTCGGCAACTTTTTTATCTTCGTCGTTAATTAAAGTAACCGCTTCGAGCGTCGAAACTTTATCGATATTTTTCGTGTTCGGATTTTCTTGTTCTGTAATCGGCAGCATTTAATAAATTGTAAATGAATATTGAACGGTTTTCGTAACATTCACAGGTTTTTCATTGTAAGTCAAAGGTTCAAATTGAATTTGACGAGCGGCTTCGATTGCTGAATTTGTCAGACCGAAGGGCAGTTTACCAACGACCGTGATTGCGCCGATCTTAGCTGTTCCTAAAAAAGTGACTTTTAGCGTCACGGTTCCTTCAATATTGTAAAAACGTGCAATATCGGTGTAAAGCGGACGCGGTCTCGATAAGATTCTTAACGGTGAAACTTTTGGTTGCGGAGTATTTTCGGCTGAATTATTTTTCCCGCTTCCGCTTCCGCTTCCATTGCCTAATCCGACTGCGTTCGATGCAGAACTGTTGACAGGATTTTTCGAGGCAGCAGTATTAACCTGTAAATTTTCAGTGTTTGCAGGATTTTTTTTGGCGATTCGCGGTTTGGTCAATGTTTCTCCCGAAATTTTTATTGAATCGAAAAAACTGTCAACCGCTTCATTTTCTTTTGTTTTACTGATCGTGTGAAAGTAAATACTTCCGTTTTTGGTCTTGAATTTCAGGATCGTATGAAAAAAATCTTCATCGTCGGAAAATGTATAAATCGGTGATTTGGAATTTTTAGTTTCAATCACAGAAGCTTTATTTTTGTTGTGATCGATAAATTTTTCGATGATGAACGTTTTTGCGTCGGGATTTTCGGTTTCCGAGAAAACGTAATAATAATTTCCTTCCGAAATTAAACGATGCACCGAAAAAGACTTGTCGGGGCTAAAATAAACCAAAGGATCGGAAGGGAAATCTACTGAAAAATCTTCCGTATTCGGATTAATTGCTTGACGATTATCGGGCAAATTATTTTGAGAATAAACTGCCAAGTTCAGCACAAACAGCAAAATGTAGGTAGATAAAATCTTCATATTTTTGATTAATAGATTGTAATTGGAAATTGAACAACTTTTACACTCGTGACAGTTTTTCCGTCTTTAATCGCAGGTTCAAATCCCATCTTTTTCGCGGCTTCGATCGCATTTTCGTTCGCGCCGTATGGCAAACCGCTGATGACTTTTATTTCGCCGATTTTGCCTGTGTCTAAAAACTGAACTTTTAGCGTAACCGTTCCCTGAATACAAACAGTTCCTCCGTCAAAAGACTGCGGATATGGGGCGCGTGGTTTATAGAGAATTTTTACGGGTGAATCATTTATTTGTTCAGCTTTTTGCCGATTCGGGTTTGTCGGCTTTTTTGTTGATTCAACAGTTTGAGCAACCGAAATCTTGTTCATTTGAAACAGCGTTTTTTTTCGGGTTTGTTTTTGCGCGTAAACATTTCCGTTGAAAAGAAAGAATGTAAAAATGAGTAACAGTGAAAACTTCATGACTAATTCAAATGATGTTTCAATTATGGTTTTGGTTGCGGAACGTGTCAAAGTTTATGCGGATTTGGATTAAAAATTTAATTGAAACCGATTCGATTCAAGATCGAAACGAAGCGCGGATTTGATTGTAATTTGTCGAATTGCGGCGCGTATTTGACGTATAAAAGCCACGTTTCGCGGCGGTCGAACGATTGTTGAAGGTAATAGAGCGTTTTTTCGTCATCGCCGATCATTGAATATGCGATCGCTTTTTCGTTTGCCAAAGTGTATGGACTAATTTTCGGGTCTTCGTGTTGTTCGAGCCATTTTTTCCAGTAGCCTTTGAAACCGTTTGCGGCAAAGGCTTTTTTTCGTTCGTCAATGTTTTGCAAACTTTCTCCGAATAAAGATTCGCTTTTCAAATGAGCTTCGGCGGCTTCTTTGAACATTTGTTTCTGGCTGTATGAAATCCACAAAAAACCGTAACCCCAACCGAAATTCGGGTCTTTTGCGAGAATTTCGGTTGATTGTTCGATAGCTTTGTCGTATTGGCGCGTGAAGTAAAAATAACGCGCAATATTCGTTTTCACGATCAGCGAATTCGGGTCGATCTGTTCGGCGCGGCGAAGTTCGGCGAGACTTTCGTCGAATTTTCCCAAAACCTGCAAATATTCCGCATACCATTGATGCGCGGTTGCGTAGTTCGGATTTTGCTCGATGGCTTTTTTGAATTCGCGTTCGGCGGTCGGGAAATCCCAATCGAAAAACGCCGAAATATAAGCGAGCGAAGTTCGCGCTTCGGCTAAACGGCTGTCGATTTCCAACGCTTTGGTCGCGGCGGCGCGCGCCTTTGGAAAAGATTCGTTCGGCGGCATCACGCGATATTCGGCAAGTAAAACGTAGCAATCCGCCAAACCGACATACGCGAGCGCGAAATTCGGGTCGAGCCGGTTCGCTTTTTCAAATTCGACCACGGCTTTTCCGAGATTGTCGGGCGTTCGTTTGTTCCAAAAAAATCGTCCTTGCAGATAAGTTTGATAGGCTTCTGCATTGCTCGTATAGCTTTTGACGATCTGTTCGCGTTCGTCGGCGGTAATTTTCAGCGCGAGCGATTGCGTGACTTTTTCGGAGATCGAATCTTGAACGGCGAAAATATTCGTAAATTTGTCGTCGAAAGTGTCCGCCCAAAGCGTTGCGCCGTCTGAAACGCGGACGAGCTGAACCGTGACGCGAATGTTTTCGTCAACTTTCTGCACGCGACCGACGACGATCGCTTCAACGTCGAGATCGCCGCCGATCTTTTTCGTGTCGGGCGAAGCATCGGTAAATTTCAAAACCGAAGTCGCCGGACGCACGACGAGCGATTTGATGTTGCTGAGTTTTGACACCAAAACCTCGGAAATGCCGTTGCCGAGATAATCTTCATCTTCTTTGCCGCCGATATTTTTGAACGGCAAGATCGCAATAGATTTTACTTCGCTGACAGTTTCTGGCTTTTTATCGCGCCACAAATAATAAATGCCGAAAGCAAAAATTAAAATCAGCGGAATTGCGAGCAGGAAAAATTTCGGTGAAATCGGACTTTGAGTATTAGTTTTTGATCTTTGATCTTTGATCTCTTCGATTGTAGTTTCGGTTTTGAGATTTTGAATTTCGACAGTTTCGGGTTCGATTTCGGTGTTCGGAGTTTTTGCTTCAACCTTTGCGACCTTTGCGATAAAACGATAACCGCGATTCGGGACGGTGACGATGAAACGCGGATTTTTGCGGTCGTCGTTCAAGGCTTTTCGCAGCACGAAAACCGTTTGCGAAAGATTCGCTTCTTCGACAAAACTGTCTTTCCACACCGCGTCGAGAATCTCGGTTTTCGTCAAAATCGCGCCTTCGTTTTCAATAAAAAAAAGTAAAAGTTCAAAAGCCTTCGGCTGAAGCGGCACGAGTTCGTTCGTTTCGCGCTCGAAAAGACGTTGACTGTCGGTTTCAAGACGAAAATTTTCTAGTTCGTAAATTGTTGATTTAAGGGCATTCTGCATTGTTTCTGAGAACTTCTGAGAAACTCTGATTACAGTTTTGAGGACTTTTGAGCGCAAGTCAAATTAATTTTGCTTCAAGCGAATATTTTTCAAATGAAAGTGAAGCAAATGATCGGGGGCGACGGGAAAGTTTATCGCTGGCGTTTTGTCGGCGGCGCGTGGAGCAATTGGATACAGCTTGCGAGTTCGTTCGGTTTCAATCCGAACACTTTCGGCGAAGCTTCGGCAAGCTACAGCCAAAATGGCGAAGTCGATCTTGTCGCGGTCAGAAATCAAGCCGGAACATTGCTTTATCACCGTCATATCGAACCGCGTGACGACAATTTCAGTCAGCCGAACAAACCCGCACAAACTTTTCAAAGCATCGGCAGCCGAGTCGTCGAACAGCCTTTTACAACCTTTTTCAGCCCGTCGGTTCGCAACAGCGTGTGCCGCTTTTCCGTCCGACCATCGTTTGGCAAGGTGGGCAATAAATTTCAAATCAAAATCTTAAGGAGCAAATCAAACAAATGCAAAAAAACACGATTCATTTTAAACATTTTCTTTTCAGCAGTTTGCTGATTGTGGCTTTCGTTTTCTGCGCGGCAGCCGAAATATTTGCGGCGGGCGTTTCGCTTTCGGCAGTTCCGAACGCGCAAACCGTTGCGGCAGGACAAGCGGCAAGTTATACGATAAAGATAAACCGCACGGTTTACACCGATAAAGTGACGCTGAGCGCGGCGAATCTGCCTGCGGGCGTGACGGCGACATTTACGCCGAACACGACCACGGCAAACAGTTCGACGCTGAAACTGCAAACTTCGATTGCAACGCCGACGGGAACTTTCTCGATCACCGTCAAAGCGACGGCAAACGGCATCACGATCGCGCCGATCGATCTGAGTTTGACGGTCAATTCCGCGCCGTCGATCGCGGTTTCGGTCAATCCCGATACGCAATATATCGTTGCGGGACAAACCGCCGTTTACGATATTTCGCTTGCGCGGACGAATTATTCGGGAACTGTAAAATTGACGGCGGAAAATCTGCCATTCGGCATTTCAGCCGTTTTTGAACCCGAAACGACCGCCGGAAATTCGACGCGGATGTATCTCTATTCAAACGGTTTGGCGTTTTTGCCGAAGGAATATTCGATGATCGTGCGGGTGCGCGGAATTGCCGATACGGTTGAAGGTTTCAAGGATTTCAAAGCGGTCGTAAATTGCGGCATCATTTGGGCGGAACAATTCGGAACGCCCGACAATCAAACGCAGAACCGTGATCTGGCAACGGCGATTACGTTCGATTCCGTCGGAAATGTTTACGCGGTGGGCGATACTTACACGAACAAAGACGAATCTTGGGTTGCTAAATTCGACCGAAACGGCGTGAAACTTTGGGTTCAGCGGTTCAGTTTTTCGAGTATGAACACTTTTGCCAAAGATGTCGCCGTTGACAGCGCGGGAAATGTTTACGTTGCGGGATATTTCCGAACGTCGTCAAATTTCGTTAATTTCGATGCTTTTATCGCCAAATTTACGAATAGCGGAACTTTTATTTTATCAAATTCACTCGGCGGAAATCGTGAAGACGGTTCGGGCGGCGTGCAGCTCGGCTTCGATGCTTCGGGCAATGTTATGCTTGCTTCGACCGTAAATATTATCGGCGGCGGTTTGATCAATTATTCGATCGACCGCGCCGTTTATAATTCAAATTTCGTGCAAATCGGCACGACGCGTTTGGTCAATCAAAAACTCGGAAAACCTGCCGATTTTACGATTGGTTCGGACGGTTCGATTTACGTGACGGGCGACGATAACGACGGCGTAGGTTTTGTCGGTTTTGCCGAAAAATTCAACACGAGCGGAAATACGGTTTGGCGCGAAAATTTCCGACAGGGAACACAACCTTTTCCGGGCAGAAAGATCGCCGCCGACAGCAACGGCAACGCTTTTGTCGCGCTTTTTAACGAGATGACGCAGGATTCTTCGATCGTGAAATTAAGTGCGGCGCATCAGCAAGGTTTTTTGCCGTCTTGGACACATATCGAAAGTCCGAATCGTGCGGTAAGGCTCAAAGCTTTGACGGTTGACAGCAGTAATAATGTCGTTTTCGGCGGAGTTGTTGACGGTGATGCTTTGGTCGGGAAACTTTCGGGTGCGAGCGGGGTTTCGATGCTGAGACACGAATATTCGGTAGCAGATGTCGATGCTTTCAATGCGATCAAAACGAACGCGAACAACGAATTTTTTATCGCCGGAGAAACCGTCGGATTCAAAAATGTAAATTTCGGAAATCTCGATGCTTTGGTAATGAAATACTCCGCAAACGGCTGCATTCCTTTTTAATTTTGAAAGTAAAAAACTGTTCGGCAAAACTGAAAGTCAGCATTTTTTATTGAAGTTTTTCCGAACAGATTTAAAGTTTCAGATTCATAAAAAAACGATTCCTCAAGAAATATTTATTTTTAACCGATATGTTTATTGCCAAATTCTCACCTTTGCTTGAAAACGGCAAGTTAAATCATTTTCTATATAAAATTTACCTCATCTATTTTTGGCTATATTAATTGTTCTTTGTCGAAAATCATTCAACAGCAAGGTTTACAGATTGGTTAATATTTTTCTTTCATTTTTTAAGGTCCAGGAGTAGAAAGAATGTTTGGTTTAAATAATCTGAATGTAAAGTTGAAACTACTTATCATCATCGTTATCGCTGTCAGCGGATTTGTCGTTTTGGGCGTTTATTCTTACAACAACGTCAATAAGATCGAAACTATCGGCAAAAAATACGATGCGATCATCGAGCAGAAAGACCTGCTGGCAGACATTTTGCCGCCGCCTGAATATCTGGTGGAAACTTATCTCGTGACGGTGCAAACGGCTTTGTCAACCGATCCGAAAGAGGTCGAACAGCTTTTCTCAAAGTCGAAAGAACTGCGAAAAGATTACGAAACGCGCCATCAATATTGGGTTGACGCGCTCAAAAACGACAAGGATTTAAGCGAACTTCTGGTTAAAAAATCGTATCAGCCCGCGACCGAATATTTCGAGATTTTCGACCGCGATTTCGTTCCGGCGGTTCAGCAGGGAAACAAACAAAAAGCCGTCGAACTCGCAACCGGAATCTTGAAGAAAAAATACGAAGAACACCGCGCGGCAATCGATGAAGTCGTGCAGGCGACAAACAAAAAAAGCACCGAAGGAAGCGCGGAAGTGATGAAGCTCGTGGATACCAGCCCGTTTTGGCTGATCGCGATCAGTTTGTTTTTTACGCTGCTTTTTAATTATTTCGGTTGGCAAATCTCGAAAAATATCTCGAATCCGCTCGGCGAGATTGCCGGAAAATTGGAGTCGATGTCGAAAGGCGATATTGCACAGCGTTTTTCTTACGACGGGAAAGACGAAATGGGCAAACTTTCGGTTGCATTTAATTCGATGATCGAATACATTCGCGGTGTCGCGGAATCGGCGAATTTTTTGGCGAAGGGAAATCTCGAAAATAAGGTCGAAGTTCGCTCCGAAAAAGACGTTCTTTCAAAAAATATCAATTCGGCGATCGATTCATTGAATCAATTGATCGAAGAAACCGATAAATTGACGCTCGCGGCAAAAGGCGGAAACATCAATCTGCGCGGAAACGACCGCAAATTCGACGGTTCTTACCGTGAATTGGTTAAAGGAATCAACGAAACGCTCGATGCCGTCGTTACGCCGATCAATGAAGCAGCGGAAGTTTTACAGAAAATTGCCGACAAAGATTTGACCGCAAAAGTGAAAGGCAATTATCAAGGCGAATTTGCGAAGATCAAAGATTCGCTGAACACGGCTTCGGCAAATCTCGACGAAGGATTTTTGCAGGTCGCTTTGAGCGCAGACCAAGTTGCGTCTGCCGCCGAACAAATTAGCGAAGGAAGCCAGCATTTGGCGATGAACGCTTCGGATCAGGCTTCGACCTTGGAAGAAGTCGCCGCAAATCTGCACGAAATCGCTTCGATGGCGCGGCAAAATTCAGTTAATTCAAAAGCCGCGAGCGAACTTTCCGAAGAAGCGAAACATTCGGCAGATGACGGAATGGATTCGATGCTGAAACTGACCGTTGCCGTCGAAAAGATCAAAAATTCGTCGGATTCGACCGCGAAGATCGTCAAAGACATCGAAGAGATCGCGTTTCAAACGAATCTTTTGGCGTTAAATGCGGCAGTCGAAGCGGCTCGCGCAGGCGATGCGGGCAAAGGTTTCGCAGTTGTCGCGGAAGAAGTCCGCAATCTTGCAATGCGTTCGGCGGAAGCGGCGAAAACGACGGCGAAATTGATCGATGAATCGGTCGCAAACACGAACGAAGGCGTTTCGATCAACACAGAAGTGCGCGAAAAACTCCATAAAATTAACGAGTTGATCGAAAAAACCAACGTCGTCGTGGGCGAAATCGCTTCGGCAAGCAATCAGCAAAATCAAGGCATCGAACAGATCAACAACGCGATCGAACAGATGAATCTGACGACACAGCAAACCGCCGCAAATTCGGAAGAATCGGCAAGCTCGGCAGAAGAACTTTCGAGCCAGTCTTATGAAATGCTTGGTCTGGTAAAATCCTACAAACTTTCCGAAAACAATTATTCAGGTCAAAACATCCGAAATCGTGTAA
>DAITPE010000194.1:0-9517 GCA_036833775.1 Pyrinomonadaceae bacterium
CGTGGCTGTTCGTGCACGTTATTTCATTGATCGGATTTAAGAATCGTCTTTACGTTCTAAGCGAATGGTTCTGGGCATATCTGACGCGCGAAAGAAGTGCGCGATTAATTACGGGCGACGCCGAAGAATTAAAAGACGCACTGCGCTTTATCGAAGGCAAACACGCAACGGAGAAAATCACGGAAAAAGAAACGCCGAAAATCGAAGCGGCAAAAAGCAATACTTAAAAAAAGATTTGGAAAAACATAATTTTTCTGCTTAAATTATTTGAATTAAATTTCTGAATAATTCACCAAAAGGAGAAAAATTATGTTTGAACAAATTGACGAAAATCGTTCCTCGTCTGCCCAAAACGATACTTTTGAACTCGAACAACAACTTTCGAGCGGCGCAAATTGGTTTTACTGGATCGCCGCGCTTTCGATCGTAAACTCTGTAATTACTTTATTTGAAGGAAACTGGAACTTCGCGATCGGTCTCGGTGTCACGCAAATTATCGACGGCGTGAGCCTTGCCGTTTCGGGCGAAGGCGGCGGAAATTTTGTTAAATTCGTCGCTTTTGCGCTCGATTTTATCGTCGCCGGAATTTTCGCGCTTTTCGGAGTTTTCGCCAACAAACGGCAAAATTGGGCGTTTATCGTCGGAATGGTTTTATATTTGCTCGACGGATTGATCTTCCTTTTAGCGGGCGGATTTTTAGGTTTGATACTTCACGGTCTTGCGTTATTCTATCTTTTCAGAGGTTTTACAGCCGCGCGGCAACTAAATCAACTCGGAAATAATCAATAAACTTAATGAAAATTCAAAAAGTATCAAGCTTTTTATCAACTTTTACAGCATTAATCTTTTTAACGATCGGCATTTCGGCAAGCGAACCCGCGATCTGGTCGGTAAATTCAAAAGCCGACGTTTTAAAGGGCGATTCGCGCGGAGTTTCGATCGCCGACAACGGAACGATCACGATCGCGCCGAAACTGTCAGAAGTTTTCAAAACCGATCAATCATACGTTTGGTCGAGCGCAGTTGACGATAAAGGAAATGTTTTCTTGGGAACAGGCGCGGACGGAAAGATTTTCAAAGTTGACGCAAGCGGCAAAGGAACGCTTTTTTACGACGCAACCGAATTGAACGTTTCCGCGCTCGCGCTCGGCAAAAACGGCGAGCTTTACGCGGGAACTTCGCCTGACGGAAAAGTTTACCGAATCGAAGCAAACGGCACGGCAAGCGTCTTTTTCGAGCCGAAGGAAAAATATATCTGGTCGCTCGCGATTTTGGCGGACGGAAGCTTGGCAATCGGGACGGGCGAAAACGGCAAGATTTACAAAGTAAGATCGGCAAATTCCGCGCCCGAAAGTTCACTTCTTTTCGACACGAGCGAAACACACATCATCTCACTCGCCACCGATAAAAACGGCAATCTTTTTGCCGGAACCGATTCAAACGGCTTGGTTTTGCGCTTCGGCGCAGACGGCAAACCTTTCGCTTTGCTCGATTCGACTTTACGCGAAATCCACGAACTTTCGATCGGCGCGGACGGTTCGGTTTACGCTTTGGCTTTGGGCGAATCGACTTCTTCGACTGCGACCGCAACTCCTTCGGCAACACCCGAAAGCGCAACGGTTTCCGTGGAAAAACCGAATCCGACCGCAACCGAAACGCCTGCGAAAAGCCGTTACGATCTGGCAAACGCGAAATCCGCCGTTTATAGAATCCTGCCTGACGGCGGCGCGGATATTCTTTGGAGTTCGCCGTCTGTGACCGGATTTTCACTTTTCGCACAGCCAAACGGCGGCGTTCTTTTGGGAACTTCCGACAAAGGCAGAATTTACAGCGTGACCAACGACGGACGCGAAACGCTCGTTTTGCAATCGGACGAAGGACAAGTTTCGACCATCAAAGCAAACGGTCAAAACATCATCGCCACGACCAGCAATCAAGGAAAACTTTATCGTTTCGGAACGGAAACAAACGCCGAAGGAACTTATGAATCAGCGGTTTTAGACGCGAAAAATGTGTCGAGTTGGGGCAGAATTTGGTGGCGCGGAAACGGAAATGTTTCAATGCAAACGCGCAGTGGAAACACCGAAAAACCGAACGAAACTTGGAGCGCGTGGAGTGTGGCTTATACGGATGCGAAAGGCGCGCAGATCAACAGTCCGAAAGCGAAATTCATCCAATGGCGCGCCGTTTTGAAAAATTCGGCAAGCTTGAGCGAAGCCAATGTTTCATTTTTACCGCGCAACATTTCGCCCGAAGTTTTGACGATCCAAATTTTGCCGACAAACGTCGGGCTGGCGGCAAATCCGCCGATGCAGATCGATCCGAACATCGAACTTTCAGGACTCGATCCGGCAGTTTTCGGCGTTGCGAACGCCGCCGTTCCGCCGCGACGGGTTTATCAGCGCGGCGCGACCGCTCTGCAATGGACAGCCGAAGACCGCAACGGCGATAAACTTTCTTATTCCATTTTTTACCGCGAAACTTCCGAAACGAATTTCAAACTTTTGAAGGAAAATCTGACTGAAAATTTCTATACGATCGACGGACAATCTTTGGCAGACGGTCGTTATATTTTCAAAGTCGTCGCGAAAGATTCGCTTTCAAATCCTGCAAATCAAACGCTTTCGGGCGAACGCTTGAGCGAACCTGTTGACATCGACAACAGTGCGCCGACGGTCACCGCTTTCGGTTCGCCGCAAATTTCGGGCGACAACGTGAAAGTGATTTTCGACGCGACGGAAACAACCGGATTCATCAATCGCGCCGAATACAGCGTCAACGGCGGAAATTGGGTTTCGGTTTACGCCGACGACGGAATTTCCGACAGCACGAAAGAACGCTACACGATCGATCTTTCGCTGAAAAATGCGGGCGAATATTCGGTGACTTTACGCGTTTGGGATGCAAATGGAAACGCCGGAAATGCAAGAGTTGTCGTGAAAAAATAAAATTCAGATATTTTTTATACAAGTCTTAGTTGATTTAAGTTTACGGTATCAAAATTTGAATTTTGCAAAAAACCGAAAAGTAAATTATCGTCTGTAAAAATCAAGTATTGTCTTTCCGTTTCGATAATTGCCGTATCAGCCAACCCGAATTTTATAAATTCGGGTTTCTGAACTATTTTTTTACTTTCTATAAAATGCTCTTCTGAAATTTCAACATATACTTTCAAGAGTAATTGCAGGTCTGTTTTATTCCCAATAAAATCGCTGACTTCTGTAACTATATGTGGAGTGAAGATTATTTTGTCGAATAATTTTATAAAATCTGAAACTTTATCAAAATCATCCGTAGTAAATCGTGAAGTTCTCTTAAACAAAGCAATCAACTCGACATCGAATGAACCGACAATGTAAAGTAACAATAAATTTGTGTCAATTAGAATTCCTTTTTGTCTGTATTTTTGAATGAGGTTTTTCAAATAGACATTCATGCAATAGCACCTAAATTAGAACCAAATCCGGCTTTCATACTAACTACTTCACCGCTTTCATTATCAATTTCAACTGTTCGATAAACTCTTCTTCCTTCGATACCAGCCATTGCTTGAAGTGCATTCAAAGCATCTGTTTTCTGAAAAAAACTGTAAGTAATTTTCCAATTGTTCTTTTCTTCACTAAGATATGCTTCTTCTAAAAGAAAACCCTGCTTGCTTCCTCCGTAATTAGTTATGAAATTTTTTGCAATTTCCATCGCTTCTTGCATTTTAATCATACTTTACATCTCCAAACTTTCTATTTTTTCGGCAACGCCATCGTTTCGCCTTCGGAATCCATTTTCAGATGACGCGTCGTGTTTTCGACCACACTCGGCGGCACGAGATCGCCTGTTTTGTAGCGCGATTCGGGGTGAATAAAATCCGTCTGTGTGTTCGGCAATGCTTTGTTTTGCGGAGAAGAATTTAACTCGTTTTGCGTATTTTCATAACCAAATGCTGCTTCTTTTTTTTCTAATTTCTTAAGTTGGACAAATTGCGCAACGCCGCTACCTAGTATTGCAAAAGCCGGAATCAACATCCAAAACCACCATTCCCTACCCTTTGCCATATCGGTTGCGCCTAAAATTATTGCCACGAGCAAGAAAGCTAAGCCCATAAACAGTTTTGTGATCGCACTTTCCCAACTTACGGCGCGTTTTCGCGGATCGACCACATACGGAACTTGTTTCGGACTTGCCCCGCTCAATGCCGCCGAAACATTTCCCAAATCTGCGCCGCACGAACGGCAAAATCTTCCCGTTTCAGGATTCTGAGTTCCACATTTTGGACAAAACATATATTTTTAGTTTCAAGTTTTTAGTTTCAAGTTTCAAGTTATTCGATCTCAGTTTCATCGATTGAAACCTGAAACTCGGAACTTGAAACTTTTTGCCGCTGCCTGACTGCTTCAAAAAGTATAACGCCGGCGGCGACCGATACGTTCAAAGATTCTATTTTCCCACGCATCGGTATTTTCACCAAAACATCGCAGTTTTCCGCGACCAGACGATGCAAACCTTTGCCTTCACTGCCGAGAACAAACGCCGTTTTGCGCGTCCAATCCCAATCGGCGTAATCGGTTTTCGCTTCGCCGCTCGTGCCGACCACCCAAAAATCGTTTTCCTTCAATTCCTCGATCAAACGATTGATGTTTGCAACTTTCGCAACTTTAACATATTCCGTCGCTCCGGCGGAAGATTTGGCGACCGTTTCCGTCAAACCGACAGCGCGCCGTTCGGGAATAAAAACGCCGTCCGCGCCTGCACATTCGACACTTCGCAGAATTGCGCCTAAATTTCGCGGGTCTTCAACGCCGTCCAAAACGACGCAAAGCGCGTCTTCTTTTGCTGAAATTTCCTGCAAAAGTTCGTCCGCGTCGGTGTAATCAGCCGCCGCCGTAAAGGCAATCACACCTTGATGATTCGCGCCCGTTTCGACGAGTTTGTTCAGATTCTCCCGCGGCGATTTCTGCCACAAAATTCCGTTTTGTTTGGCGAGATCAATAATTTCCGAAATCCGATGTTCGCGCGCGCCGTCTGCGATCAAAATTTTTTCGATGCGCCGATTATTTGCCCTTAAAGCTTCCAAAATCGGCGAAAGACCGAAAATTAGTGACGAATTGCGGGCTGCAGATTGCGAACTTGAAAATTCTCTTTCGCGGTTTTCAAAACGATTTTCAAATCTGTTTCCCGAAAAATTTTCGCGCCTGTTTTCGGAAAATCTTCCGCGCGGATTTCCTTTTTTCTCTCTATTTTCCGACTTCCAATCTCTTTTTTCGTTTGTTTTCTTTCTCATAAAAATTGCCGTTGCAGGCGTGAAAATCTCGTAAATTGCTGTAAATTATTGCTCGACGAAACATTTGCCAAATCGAATTTTCCGAAGCTGTGACGTTTCAATCCCAAAGAATCTTTTCTCGTTTCGACTTCCCAAACATTTCCTAAAATTTCTCTGACCGACAGATAATCACTCACAATTTTCGCATTCGGCGAAAATTCCTTTAATTTTGTCGAAAGACGTTTCATATTTTCGGTCGCAAGCATCGTTTTTTCCGCGCCTAAACACGAAAAATCGAAGCCTTTCGACAAAATTCTAAAACCGACCGCATCATTTTTGGAATAAATATCGATGAGCATTTCGTCAGAAGCTGTTTCGGTCGCGTCGAGAATTTTGTTTTCACCTTTTTTGCGCTTCTCGACCGATTCGGTTTTGCGCTCGAAAATCGCGCCCGTTACGATCAAAATTAAATCTTCGCGCGAAATTTCAACGATTTCGTCTTGATTGAAAAGTATCAAGATAAGGTTGTTTTCAAAAAATTCGATTCCCCGCAAACGTCTGTGAAATTTGTTTAAACTCAGACTTTCATCGCTCACGATCTTTGTTTCCAAACCGTTTTTCCGCAAGATTTTCTGCACGATCGCGGCTTCGTTTTCAGATTCGACACGCGCCAGCGGAACGCTTTTTTTTGCTTCGACAATTCTTTGCACGATCTCGCTTTCAAATCCCGTATTTTTAGCGATTTCAGCCGTGTTGATCTCGCCGAAATTCGTCGCATCAGGTTGGATTATGAGATTGAAACCTTTTTCCCACATTTCGAGCTTGCGCAAAACGGGTTTTACGGATTCGGATTGTTCGCTTGAAAGTTGTAAATCGGCGGCGCAGTAAAAACATTTCAAACGATTCGGTGGATTATTTCTGCGGCATTTTTCGCACAAAACCATCTCTTCCGCTTTGAATGCGATATTTTCCGTCTGGATCGGCATATCTTTCAGCCAATTTTCTTGATTTTTATTTTCTTCTGATGTCGGCATAACTTTTTGATTATACGCTGAAATGGTATCATTTAGTTAAACTTTTTGCTTGACCGAAACGTATTCCGAAAAGCAAACTAAAAACGGTTTTGAACGGCAAAACTGTCTTGGAATCATAAACGAAAGTCTTTAATTTTTATATTTTTTTAGTCTAACAGCGGTATTTTATAAAGCAATTAAATAGTTGTAACTTATAAATTTAACCTATTTTTCATTATTCCATTTAACAAAATTTCGTTTACTTTTTCCTTTACAGTCTTGTCAAAACCGCAAAATAAAACAAAGGGTAATTTAAAATGCAGTTTGACACGACGACAAGTTCATCTTGGCAGTTTGGACATCGCGGACGTGTTGCTGTCTTTATTGACGGCAATAATCTTTTTCACGCGGCGCGATTTCACAACATAGACATTGATTACAACAAGCTTCTGCGCGTTTTGCTCGGCGATGGCAGATTGCTTCGCGCGTTTTTTTACACGGGCGTTGACGCGGGCGCGGAACGTCAGCAAGGTTTTCTTTTATGGATGCGGCGAAACGGTTTCCGTGTCGTGCAGAAGGAATTGAAGACTTTTTACGACGGAACGCGGAAAGCGAATCTCGACGTTGAAATAGCAGTCGATATGCTCAGCTTGGCGGGTCGTTATGACACAGCAGTTCTCGTTTCCGGCGACGAAGATTTCGTTTATGCGATCAACGCCGTTGCATACAAAGGCTGCCGTGTCGAAGTTGCCGGATTTCGGTCGAATACCGCGCCGCGCCTGATCGATGTGGCGGATTTTTTCATCGATCTCGGCGACATTGCCGAATTGATCCGCAAAGATATGACGCAATCGGGCGAATACGATATTCCTTCGTTTATTCCGCCCGAAGAATTGCCGCCGCCGGAAATTATGCGCGGTAATTCGAATAATTTTTCGAGAATTCCGCCGAAAGTTCCGTTTGAAACGCCTTTCGCAGAAGAAGAAACCGACGATTACAACGAACTTATCAGAATTAACGACGAACGATGAAAATCTTTACCGTTGAAGAAGCAAACGCGCTTTTGCCGACGATAATTCCAAAGCTGCGGGCGTTGAAAAATCACTACGCCTGTGTCAATTCGATGCGCGAAGAAGCCCGCGCCGCCGCATCGGCTTCGGAAGCCGGCGGCGGAATGGAAGGCGGTTCAAATTACGTGCAAAATCTTTACGAGATCGGCAAAATAACGACCGAAATTAACGATTTCGGCGTTCAATTAAAAGATTACGAACGTGGGTTAATAGATTTTCCGTCAATTAAAGAAGGTCGCGTCGTATTATTATGCTGGCAATTAGGCGAAAATGATCAAATCGAATGGTGGCACGAGCAAGACGGCGGCTTTGCCGGAAGAAAGCCTTTGTAATCTATAATTTCCACAGGGAATTTTATATCCTTAAGTCCTTTAAAATCAAAAAAGTTTAAAGTTTGCATCAATTTACTGTTGACGACTTAAAGTAACTTCTGATAAGATTTCCACAGTTTTGTTCAATCGATTGGATAATCCCAGAAACTCGCAGAAATTCAATTCAGCTTTTTTAATCTTTAACAATTATGAATTGCCCCGTTTGTAATAAAACTTTAGCAACAACTATTTCAATTTGTTTCAGCTGCGGCGCAATGGTACAAGATTCCGTCCGCGAAGAACTTGAAGTTATTAAATCTGCCCCTTTGAAAATTCCCGAAAATCTTGAAGAGTCAGGAGCATCTTTGATGTCCAATATTAAGCCGAATCAGATCAAAATTTCAGAGCCGAAACCTTTATTGCTTGCCAAACCGAACACGGCGGATTTGCCGCTGAGTTTGCCCGTTGCCGTCGAATCAAAACCCGAAGTTCAGCCGACTTTGGTTGAATTTCAAAGCAAAAATTCGACACTTCCCGATTGGCGTTTGAAAATTCAAAACGCTGTCCGCCAAAGAATCGAAGGTAAAAACGAAGAACCGACGGTTTCCGCGCCGACATTGCATAGAAGACAACCTGCAATAAGCGGTGCAAATGCGTTAAAACTAGAGGTGATCGAAGAAACCCAAGCCGATTTTCAGAAAAACGATAAAGTTGCCGCCGCGCTCAAACGCATCGAACTTTCGCGTCAGCATTTTTACGTCGAAGAAAAAACGCAAACGGTCGAGCAGGAAATTCATACTTCGGAAAGCAAGAATTTTCCGTTCTACATCGCTGCGCGAACCGATGAACCGATTGCCAAAGCTGTGCCTTCTCGTGCAACCGTAAATCAAACGCCGAAACCGAAGCTCGTCGCGCAGACGCGCAATGCGAACGGCGATTTGGATACAAACAAGCTTCCGATTTTGCCAAAACCGACGCCGCTCGTTTCGAGTTTTGACAAACCTTTGACAACACCGATGCCGAAGGAATTATTGGCAGAAAAACTCGAAGAAAGCGCGGAAGAATTTGCCGAAATCCATAAAACGAACGAAGCCGTGATCGAAGAAAAAGCGGTCGAGTTTGAAGAATCGGAAATTGAAGAAATCGAAGACCTTGCGCCTTTTGCGATGCGTTTCAATGCCGGAATTTTCGATCTTTTGATCGGTTCATTCACAAGCCTGATCCTGCTTTCGCCGTTTATGATCTCGGGCGTCGGAAATTGGTTCAGTTTCACCGGATTTCTGGCGTTTCTCGCGGTGACGGCGGTCGTGATGTTCATTTATTTGACGACTGCGATCGGAACTTTCGGAAAAACCATCGGAATGCGTCTTTTCTCGCTCGAACTCGTTGACATCGAAGAAAACGATTACCCGACATTTCATCAAGCGGCGGTCAATTCGTCGGTTTATCTTTTGTCGCTCGCGCTCGGCGGTTTGGGTTTCTTGACGATATTTTTCACCGAAGAAAAACGCGCTGTCCACGACATCGTTTCAAATACGATTGTCATTAAGGAAGGCTAGAAAAGTCCAGAGTCTATAGTCCAAAGTCCGGAGCCGTAAAAACCTCCGGACTTTTTTATTTGTATGACTTTGGACTTTGGACTTTGGACTATAGACTGTTTCTTGTGAACGAATTAACTCTTGAAAAAATAAAAGAAGAAATTTCAAACGAACTCGTCGGAAAAAAGTTCGGCAAGATTTTTCCGCTCACACGCTTGCAACTTGCAATCGATTTTCGTGCGCCGAATGCGAAATTTCTTTTTATCTCGCTCGAACCTGCCGCGCCGCGTATTTATTTGATAAATCGACGTTTGCGCGATTTGGAAAAACT
>DAITPE010000195.1:0-9480 GCA_036833775.1 Pyrinomonadaceae bacterium
TTAAAGAATAACAATGAATCACTTATTTATAAAAACTTAATTTACAAAGCACTAGTTCGTATCTTGAATTGTATTTTGCACGAGGTTTGAGTTCCGATCGGAGATTGTCATACATCGTCTTGATGACTTTCATCAACGCGCCGACGGTCTTTGGGTCTTGCGCGACGATGCGGACGTGATGCCCGTCTTCGATCACGGCATCGGACAAATAGTCGGCGCAATAATAAGTAGAAATGCCGAGACGACGGCATTTGAGCGTGAAATTTTCTAAGGATTCGTCAAGACTTGCTTCGTTTGAAAATTCGAGCAATTCATTTTGAGCATCATTCAAAACGAACGGAACGAGCTTGTTTTTGTGAAATGCGTCGCGGATTTTAATTTCGCGCTCGATGAAAATCTTTTTTCGATTCAGCCAATCTTCCGCATACCATTCGCGTGAAAATTCTTCAGCCTCGACTGCAACGCCGAGTTCACGAGCTTGCTCGTCAACTTGCATTTGAAGCTTGTCGAATGGATTGAGATTTTCATTTCTGCGCGGCATATTTGTTCTTAACAAACTCTCCAAACGGTCTCAAATGGCGTGTCAGCAGAGCGACAATCTCAGCGTCGCCGTTACCGTATTCCATAAAATCTTGAATTACTTCAGCTGAAACTTTTTCACGATCGATCGCATTGCGATGTTTTTCGCGTTCGAATTCGAGCTGACTTTTTGCGAGTTCAATTTTTTCACGCTGAAGTTGAATTCGTTCTTCTTCTTGTCGGGCAGTCAGAAGTTTGAGCGGATTTTGCTTTGTGAATTTTTGCGCGGCGGCTAGAAGATGTTCCTCAACCGATTTGATAATGATCTGGTAATCATTTTCATTCGTGATTTTGCCTTCATCTTTCAGTCCTTCGACAAGTTGTTTTCCAAGAAAGCGAGTCAACTTGAATCGCTCGATTAATTCCTTTCCGGCTTTATTGCGCCAAGAATTAAGATTGGATTTAGGCAGTTCCTTTTCAAACTGTTTGAAAAATGCAGCAGAGACTTCACGGTCGGTCGCGCCATCAACCAACTGTCGTATGACAAAATCGAATTCGTCAGCTTCTAAGCCATCGACTTGACTTCTTCGTCCCATCTTAATTGACGCGGGTTACGCCGTCCTCCTCAAATTGTCCTTCCTGAAAATTGATTCCTCGATTGGTGATTTTGGCTGAATAATCGTCGTCCAGTTCACCATCGCTTTCACAGTAGCGTTGGATCAATTTGGCTTGCTCGACTTCGCTCAAGGCACCATCTGAGCCGAGCGGAAACACACGTAGCAGTCCGGCAGAGCGAAGAAAATCAAGTTTTTCCGCGAATTGCCAACAGGACATTGGCATATTGCGGGCATCAAGTAATTTCAGTAATGACTTAAAATCAATCGGCTTAGGTTTTGCAACATAAAGCAGATGCAAAATCCAACCTCTGCGGCGTTCAAGCTCTATTTTTCGTAACTGCTTTTGGTCGAGTCGCATAAAATCCTTGTTCCTTAAAATTATCTTCGAGCGTGTCAATTCGCTCGATCAATGTTTCAACTGTTTGGGAAATGTTCTGAGCTTCATTTGAATTAACTCTCTGCAAAATCAGCACATTTTCGGTCGCCTTTTTTTGTTCGATCGCAATGTCTTTGATCGTTTCGCCAAGTGTGTGAAGTGCTGCACTTTGTTGGTTTTGAGCATTTGCCAAAATGGTCAGCGAAAAAGCAACTTGACCGGAGGCTTCGGCTTCTTTTGTCCTGACCTCCAGTTCTTTCATCTTTATTTCTTTCCAAGTGGGCATAGCGCGTAACAAAAAACCGAGTATCACAACTACAAGCGTTGCTACTGCGCCTTGACCAACTATTTGCAGCCACTCACTTTGCATTATGCGTTGTCTTTGCGTAACGCCTGATATGCAAGCGTCGCGGTCGTAAAAATCGAAACGGCATAAGCCGCGAGTTTTTCACCCGAAAACTCTCCGGAGATTGCCATTTGAATTACGACCGAAATGAGTCCGGTCAGAAATGAAATGATCAACGCCAAAAGCGTCGCGCCGAATCCGGCTAATCCAGTCCAATTTTTCAGGAACTGCGTCACGCCAAGCGTCGTCAGCAAACCGACAAGTAAGCTCACGACGTTTTCGGCAGAAATTAAATTGCCCAATCCGATTGCAAAGATCGTAAATAATAAAAATAAATTCGTCATATTTTTTCCTGATTATTAATTTGTTTGGCTTGAGAAAAGTTTGAGGTTGTTGCAGCAACCTCAAACCTTAAGGAGTTTGCTATGGCTAAAAGACTAGAGAAATTAAACCTTATTCAAGCTGCACGAATTGCCGGTTGCGAAAACCGAAGTCAAAGGTTTTTTTGGTTCTTGCAAATATAAATCGTTCTCGGAAATTATCGCCGAATTTTGTCTTCGTATAAATATCCGGTAATCGCTGAAGATCGAAATTTTTTGTAGTCGAATTTTCCGTCGCTGAACACGGATAAAATTTGGCAGATTCAAAAGTATTCGAATTCGTAAACGATTGCGGATTTACCGTAGAAAATTCGGTTTTGCCGATGCCGAACAGTTTTGACGTTTGTGCGGGAACTTCCGCGACTTTGAATTGTTTTTCAAAAGATTGTTTTTCAGATGCTGCTGCAACGGAAACGGAACCGAAACTCGAAACCGCAGTTCCGAGCGCGGCGATTCCGATCACCGCAACAAGAGCGAAAACATAAACTAAAAGAAATTTACTTTTCATTTTCTCTCCTTTTTTATTTTTGGAATAATTTGGCGCGAGTTTTCGCACCGACTACGCCGTCGGCATCCAATCCGGTTAATTGTTGGAATTTTTCGACAGCAGCTTTGGTTTTTGCGCCGAAAACTGAATCTACTTCATAAGTTGGAAGCAACTTCAAATCGGCTAACTTTGACTGAATCACTCGAACATCTTCTCCGCGATCGTTGAGACCGAGAACTCTTTCTTCCGCAAGACGTGTTTTTCCTTTGAGCTGAAGCATCGCCGCATCCCAAGTCAGACCTTCGTCAAACTGGTAATGCCAAAACTCGCGACGGTTGTAATGATTTTCCCATCCGCTCCATGCCGGAATCTGACTGAATCCGACCGCAACAGCGGCTTCCGTGAAATCGAACAAATATGCTTCAACCAAATATCCGCGAAAATCTTTAACTTTCTGTTTCTTGCCTAAACTTCCGTCTTGTTTGGCACACTTCAAAAAAGTTCTGAAATAGGTTTTGTTGTTCTTTTGGTATGCCACAAGAACCAATGCCGGCGAATTTTGATCGTAATCAAATGCTCTGCCGGTTTTGTGCCACGAACGATTCGCAACGCCGTCTTTTGTTGATTGGAAATTCGCTTCACGAAAAATGTCGCCGCACGTAGCAAGAAAATCGAATCCCGCTCCGGCAATAACAATTCCGCGCAAATCTTCATATTTTTCAGCAGCTTTGAAATGCATCAATGGCATCGGTGCTTTCACGCCGATAAGTTTGACAAGTACGTTTAGAACTTCACTCATAAATTTTCTCCGGAAAATAGAAAAAGCCCGTTCGATTGGTATATCGAACGGGCTTCAAGAGCCTCGACTAATTGATACGGATTCGAGTCAATCCGCTTAGTTGAGATTCAAATTTAATTCAATTTGAAAGTAATAGCAAGGTTAATTTTTCTTCTTTGGGCGACCGCGCTGAGGAAGTTGAAAATTCTCCAGATCGCTCTCAGGAATACGCCAGACTGGATGATAAAAAAACTCGGTTTCTTCGCGCTCGGCATTGGGAAACATTCCGGCATTGATCCACGCCCGGACGGTGACCGTTTTCACGTTGTATCTTTTGGCAATTTGCGACGGCAATAAATGCTTCATATTGCACACCTTAACTCTAATTTTCAGATAGTCAAGAAATAGTTTTTATGTAGCAAAAACCGCCTTGACTATACTTCGATACAGAGCGAAGGTGTGACACGTAATAAAGATAGCGTATTCGCTAAATTAAACAATATGAACAACATAATCGCAAAATTCAATACACCGGCAAGCGCAAAAGGATTTAGCGCAAAAGCAAAAAAATCTTATCGACTCTTTTTAGGCGACGACGAAAAAATCTGGGTCGTCACGATGGCTGAAGGCGAAAAGCTTTTGAAACAAGGTTACGAAGAAATTTCGGCATTTTAAGGAGAAACAAAACAATGGGAACACACGCAACGATTATCAAGAAAGAAGAAAACGTGCGAACCGGAACGGTTTTTTTCAAAGCAATCGGTTTGAATTATGACGGCAACATCGGTCATGCCGGAGTGATTTTGGCAAAACATTATCAGGAAGAAGAAACGGTCAATGAGCTTTTTGATTTAGGCAATCTTTCGATTTTGGAAAAAGACCCCGATCGCTGCATCGCTTACGGACGCGACCGACAGCGATTAAATCAAGAAGCGATAATTCGCCGCTCGATCGAAGATATTGAAAAAGAATATTTCACATATCTATGGCAAGACGAACAATGGTTTGTCCGGCTCGGCGACGGCGAATTTATCGAACTGGAGGAAAAGTTATGAATAAATTAACTATCAGAAAAAAAGCAGAATTATTGAAAGTCTGGATTTCGCCCTGCAACGAAAACCAAGAATTAAATTATATGGAAACTTTTTCAGGAACGCCGGAAGCAATAATCCGGCATTCCTTAGAAATTATCGAAGGCTTACAAAAAGTTTTGAAGCTCGGAACTTTTTCGGTAAAAATCGAAAGCTCGAATCTGACCGAGTGCGTTTATGTTGATGCCGAGAATGTTTACGATCACGAATTCAATATCATCAGTGAGATTAGTGAGTCACATCAATTCCTGAAATAAATTATTTTTCCCAAAATGATGAATAGATTTTTTTGTTATCAATTACAAAATATTCAAAAGATTCAATTTCATCCAAATATGTAACCTGACTTTTGAAATATTCAATTGCTTCTTCCAAAGATTCAGCTTCTAAAACTTTAGAAGGAAGCATTCTTTCTCTAACGATTCTTCGACGCTTTTCATCCCAATTACCATCGGTGACGAAAGTAGCTTTCATTTCAACGATTGACTTATTTGTTTCCATTGGAAAGAAGTCTATCAAAAGTCTGCGGTGAAAGCCACAGACTTTCTGTGCGTTTAACGCCGCCGTTTGCCATCGTTTCCGTATCGATCCGACTCCAACCACGACCTTCGAAGATTTCTCCATACAAATCGCATTTGTAGCCGCTCACGACAGCCATTCCGCGAGCATTGCCGATCGCGTCGGCAAACTTCCGGTGAGCGTCGTCCGACGACATTTCGACGGCGTATCTTTTCTTGTCGGTTCGAGTCGAGCCGACATAAGGCGGATCACAATAAAAAAGAGTATTTGCTGTGTCGAATTCTTCGATCAATTTCAAAGCGTCACGATTTTCGATCTGAACACACGCCAATCTTTTCGCAGCTTCGTAGATCGTTTGCGGTCGGAGATCGGCTGCCGGAGATTTATTGTCGCGCCGTCTGCGCCACGCCGCGCGGCTGACGAGCGTTCCGGCGTGACGCGACATCCAGAGCCGAACGTATAGCCGTCGCGCATTTTCAAGATCATCACCGCCGTTTTCCAAGCAGAGTTCGTATTCATTCCGCGCCCAAGGAGTCAGCCGAACTTGGCGAATTAGTTCGTCCGGGCGTTCGCGCAAAACGCGAAAGAAATTACAAACGTCGCCGTCTGCATCGTTGTATGTTTCGAGTTGCGATGGAGTTTTCTGCATCAGCACACTTCCGCCGCCGCCGAACGGCTCGACGTAATGAACGTGCGCCGGAAAATGTTTAATGATCCATTTTGCCAATCGAAATTTAGAACCGTAATATTTCAAGACAGGATTTTTGAGCATAAAAAATGCGGTGCAAATAACCGCACCGCTCCACACACTAACTCTGCTCAGTTTACACAGTCAAGCAGAATCAGAACGCTTGATAATCAAGTGAATTTCATCGATCTCCGAAGTCGGCGGCGCAGGCGCGTTAAATAAAGCGAGAACGTGGCTTGCGTCGTCTTCTTCGACTTCTACTCGGATCGTGACTTTCGTTTCTTCATCATTAAATTTTTCTTCGTTCGTGATAAAATCTGACATCATTATTTTTCTCCTTGGGGAAAATATTATAAATGCAACAAGCTCGATGGGAAACCATCGGGCTTGTTGTGTTTTAGAGAAAGTTAGCAACCTTGCGGACTTTTTGCAACAGATGACCGACGAAAAGAAATACACAGCAAAAGAAGCGGCTCAATTACTCGATGCAAATCGGGCAACGATTAGCGCGTGGTGTCGAGACGGAAAATTTCCCAATGCAGAAAAAGTAAAATCGCCAACAGGCGAATCTTACTGGCTGATTCCTGAAAGCGATCTGAAAGATGTTGAAATTAAAATGGGAAGACCGAAAAAGAAGGAAAAATAAAATCTATTATTTTGTAATTCCGCCGGTAGGATAATCACCAAAATACCCACCTGTTGGAATCGAGCCGACAAAACCTCCGGTCGAAATAATTCCGAAGTATCCGCCGATCGGAATCTGTCCAATAAAAGTTGCACCCATTTGTCCTAAACTATTTTTTTTCATATTACATTAACTGAATTTCATCTAACATTGAATTGATTTTTTTATTGAATTTATCAAGCGTTTTTCCAAAATACAATTTTTCAAACGTTTTTTGGAATGCTACTTGAACTAGAAAAGAACGCTCATATAATCGCTTTGGGAAAATGATTAAAAAATCTGTCGCATTTTCACAATCAGTGAGCCAGAGAATAGTATGATCTTCTCTGAACTTATAAAGTGCTACCGTAAAATACGGATCTTCCTTGTCTTGATCATCTTCTTCATCATATCCTTCAAAAATCTTTATTTGATTAACATTTTCATCCGAAAAAAAATCATATAATAATCCGTTTCTAAATGCTTTATAAATTACAGGATGTGTGCGTTTTTCGTGGATAATAATTACCTTATCTGAATCTTGATATTCGGAGATTTGCTTATTACATTGGTCTAATGGCTGTTTCATGGCATTACCAATGTTCTCAATTTTTATTGTCATGGCTTGCTGATTGATCCTTTATTTTTTGCCAACCTGCTCCTCCAAGAAAACCGCCTAGCAATCCTAAAAGCAAAGTAACAATAGACATTCCTGTTGATTTATCTCCAGTGTAAAACGAGAATCCACCGATTGATATAAGAAAAAGTAAGACTAATAAAGTAATTACGGAAGTGATTATTAGTTCTTTGCTTTGTTTACTGAAATAAGCGGTTTGAGCTGCCATCTGAGCTTCATGGTAATTTTGAACTTGAATTTGTTGAAGCTTGATTTGTTCTTGTTTCAATGGCATTTCAATTCTTGCACGTTCTGTTTTTCCTGCTGCATCTTCAGTGACAGCGGCAACTACCACTTCACCTATTTGTCCAATTATTGCGGCTAGATTTTCCTGAGGCGTTAATGGTTCTTTTACAATGGGAACTAGTTCAGGAGTTTTCTTATTTGGATCAACAATGAGTTGGGAATCTTTTTTCATAATTAATCAGTAAATTAAAATCTTGTTTTTAATCTTCGATGAACATCAGCAGCATCAGGATTTGTCAGTTCTATCTCATCAGCTTCCGCTTCATTCAATAAATTTTCAACTTTTTCTTTAATTAATTTATCTGCTCCAGAAAAAATTTCATTCAAATCTTTCAAATACATTATGCGAATTGCGATTTTATCTTCTTTAGTTAGAGACATTTTTTACCTCGATATTTAATTTTTGTTTTATTTGTGAAACATTCTAGCATAAAAAAATCCCCGGTCAAGAAAAATATTTGATTTTAAAATGGCAGTTGCATCTGCTCGAAAGGTGACATCGTTAAATTTTCCAACTCAACGTCGGTGATTAAATTTCTCGATCGCATTTGCCGGAAGCATTCATTTTCAAGATGCGGATAAGCGTAGGAGATTTCAAAAAAGACTCGACGGCGGATGATCGGCACTGCGCCATCGCCGCCGATGCGACCGCGCTGCGCGAGTAATTTGGAATCGTAAGATGTGAGTTCGTGACGGATGTAATTGACCTGAATTCTTTCTAAAAATTCCCGATCGGAATTTTGATCGGCAGGAGTAAATTGAAAATAATTTTCGTCATCCCAATCGCGCCGACGTTGCCGACGGTTAAAATGATCGATCGCGTCTTCGAGAAGCTGCTCGATAGGAACGCGCACGATACGGATCGGCAGCGTTTTGGCAGACTTGATTCTTTCTTCAGCTTGTTTTTTTGTGGCAAGTTTTCCGGCGTTCCGGCGCGTCAGGTATTTTTCGTGTGCAGATTTGAATTCGTCGGTCGTCTCGATGCGCTCGATACGCGGAATGAAAAAAAGATGCTCTTCACAGTAGCGACCGAGCGGCTTCACATTGTCCGGTTTATCGAGAAAACGGTTGATCATTTGCTGTGACCAACCGCGTTCTTTTAACTGTTTTTTATTGAGATACATCAAGTTCCGAGCAAAGATTCTTTGATAATTTTTCTACTTTCCCGATTTACCGTGACCTTATTCAAATAAATCAAATCAGTGATCAACGGACATTTCAGCAGCGGAATCGAAACCGGTTCGATCGAAAAATAAACTACTTGATGTTCCTTGCCGCAAGCGGGACAAACGGCTGTCTTAATTTTCTTGTTCATAATTTGCTTCAATACCACACCAAAAATACTCATCTTCATCAGGTAAACAATCCGGGCAATCGCAGCCGGACGGATGCCCTTCAGTTTCGCCGAAAAGAACGAAATGCGGGCAATGCTTACATTTCCAAACCGGTTGATCAGGGTTGATAATTTCTCCGTTTTCATCTTCCAAAAAATCCTCCATCCAATGGTGTGTCGCGCCTTCGCAGATATTGCAATGTTTATCGCAAACGTTCGGCTCGGTCGTGTTGCAAACCGTAAACTCGATGTTGCTGTCGTCCAAACCTTGCGACCGAGCGGCAGCTTTTGCCAGTTCAGATAACGCTTCGATCGTTTCTTTTTTCATTTGTAAATTTCCTCAACAATAAACGATTCGGCAGATTCTTGATTCATTGATAGAGCCATTGGAATCAGCCAATGTAAATTCGGAATTGTTTTAGCTAAGCCTGCACGAAGTTGGTCAAGATAAAAAACAAATAATCTTTCATCGGTTTTAGTCGGACGACGATCGTCTTTGATGCTAACGAGCGTGTGAGTATCGAATCCGCAGAAAAAATGAACTTTCCACCGAATATCTTTTTCACCTTGTAGCGTTGCAAAGTGGTTCCAAAGCCTGAATGCGAATCCGGTTTCTTCGTAAAATTCACGACGCATCGCTTCGATCGGCGTTTCATCAGCCTCGATTTTGCCGCCTACACCATTAAATAAACCTTTCTGCCATTCCGGTCTTTGCTTTTCGATTAGCAAAACTCTTTGACGATGATCATCAAATAAAAAA
>DAITPE010000196.1:0-9479 GCA_036833775.1 Pyrinomonadaceae bacterium
TCTTTCAAAACGTCTGAGCGGTGCGTCGGCGGTTTATAAACTTAAAAGCAATTACGATTTAACAAATACGAACACGCTCGAAAAACTTGCGGATTTTACAGTTCCCGCGATTCCGAACGGATTTTTGACCGGCGGCGACATTTCGCCTGACGGCAAACGCGTGATAATTTGCGATTATTTCAACGCTTACGAACTCATTTTGCCCGAAAAGGCGAAAAATTTCGATGAGATTTGGAAGGAAAAACCGAAAATCGTCGAACTCGGGACGCGCGAAGTCGGCGAAGCCGTAACTTATTCAGCCGACGGAAATTCGATCTTTGCAACGAGCGAAAATAAAAATTCTCCGTTCATTCAAGTCAAAAGAAAATAGGTTTTCTGCTCCGAATTTGTTTATAATCAATTATATCAATAAATTTTTGGAGGAATTTTATGAAAACCGAAACATTGAATTTTAATACCGCAAACGGTGCAACGACAGCGTTTGCCGCGATGCCCGACGAAATTACCGATGACACGAAAGCCATCATTTTAGTTCAAGAATGGTGGGGCTTGAACGATCACATCAAAGATATTGCTACGCGTTATGCTGACGAAGGTTTTATCGCGATCGCGCCCGATCTTTATCGCGGAAAACTTGCGGCGAATCCGCAGGAAGCCGGAAAATATATGCAGGAATTGCAGCTCGAAGATGGTTTGGCGACGATCGACGAAGCGATCAAAACGGCGAGCGAAAAATACGGCAAAAAAGAGTTCGGAATTACTGGTTATTGCATGGGCGGAACTTACTCGTTGCAAGCTGCTTGCAAACTCGAAAATTTACACGCCGCCGCGCCTTTTTACGGCGACACGCCTGACGAATTTACTCTGAAAGGTTTGAAATGTCCGGTTTTGTTCATTTCGGGAACGAAAGACGGCTGGATCAACACGGAAAAAGTCGCCGAATTGGAAAGAGTTGCAAAAGCAAACAATTTGCCAATCGAATCGGTTGCATACGAAGCCGATCACGCATTTTTCAACAACACGCGTCCCGAAGTTTACGACGAAGAAGCGGCTAAAGACGCTTGGCACAGAGTTTTGGAGTTTTTCAAGAAGAATTTGTAAGAGAAAATTATTAGCCGCAAAAGGCGCAAGAAGAACACAAAATAAAGAAAATTTCTTTCTTGTTTTTTCTTTTTTTGAGAATTTTGTGCCTTTTCGCGGCTATTTCTTCAGCAAATCTTTCAGTTCAACTTCATTCGGAAGCGAAGTTCGTGCGCCGACTTCGCGACATTTCAGCGCGGCGACGGCGTTTGCGGTTCGCATCGTTTCTTCGATTGATTTGCCTTGCAAAATTCCGTATAAAAGTCCGACTCGGAACGCGTCACCCGCGCCGGTTGTGTCTTTACAGCCGCCGGGAACGGCAAATCCGTCCGTTTCGATAAATTGATCTTCAAACAAAACGAGCGAACCTTTTTCGCCTAAAGTCATTCCAACGATCGGACAACCGAAACGCCGTTTTATTTCCTGCAAACCTTCTTTGTGATCTTTGATGCCGAGCAGCCTTTCGGGAAATTCGGCAGACGACATAAAAACATCGACGAGTGGAATCATTTCCAAAACGCCGTCGAAAATATTGTCGATGTCGATCGAAACGATCGCGCCGTTCGCTTTTGCTTCACGCGCTAATTTCGCACAAGCAAGTGCATCGTGCGGCGTGGCGTGAAAGATTTTCGTTTTTTTCATTAATTCCAACGGAACTTCGTCGGGCGTATATGAAAGTTTTTCGTCGCGTTTCCAGATGACGGTTCGTTCACCGTTGCGCACGTCGATCAAAATAAACGCGATCTGCGTTTGCGCGCCTTCGATTTGTTCAGCAAAGTCGATGTTTACTCCTTCGTCGCGTAACGTCTGCAAACCGAAATCGCCTGCCGAATCCGTACCGAAACGTCCGATGTAAGCCGTTTTCATTCCGAGCCGTTTCAAGCCCGCCATTGTCGAAGCGATCTCGCCGCCCGCAAGCTGTGTGTATGTTTCGAGTTCGATCTTGAAACTGAATTTCGGGTATTCGGGAACTTGAATCAAATAATCAACCGCGTTCGTGCCGAATCCGATCACGTCAAACTCTTTATTTTCCGATAGTTTGAAAGGAAATTGCATTTTAAAAATTGTCAAATGAAAATTAAATCAATAGAATTTTAAGAAACATTTCGGCAAAAAAATCTTGCCAAATTGTTCTTAAACAAGTTAGATTGACTAGGATATATATTTTTCACTTGATTTGTAAGTGAGCGCAGCAATTATAATTATTATTTTGGAGAATTAAAGAAAATGCCGACAACAATTTGTCCCGAATGTAGTGAAGAAGTTTACGTTGATGCCGAATCGGAACAAGGCGATGTTGTGTCTTGTGACGAGTGCGGCGCAGATTTAGAAGTCGTTGGGCTTGACCCGATCGAACTCGATTTATATGTCGAGAAAGATTCCGACGATTACGACGACGACGACGATCTGAATGATTATGATGATGACGGGTTTTGATAAAGTCTGAAAAGAAAGGATTTAAGCTGAAAAGTAATTTGAGTTGATAATACGAAATAATTATCCGCAAATTGCTTTTCAGCCGCAATCTTCTACTTTTTCAATTGATAACCACTGCGGTTTTGCTTGATTGTCAGATTCGGCAAACCTTCGATCCTGACTTCGTTAAATTTCTCGTTCGCTTGATTTTCATCGCTCGGATAAAACGCCAAAACATAAGATGCCGTGATTTCTTCGGCTAAAGCTTTAAAGAGCGGCTCATAACTTTTTTGAGTCGCGTAAAAACTCTTTCCGCCTGTTTTTTCGATCAGCCCGCTTGCTTCTAACGGAGTTAAAAGCGGTTTTTTCGTGCCTTGCATTCTCGAAAACGAAGGCAAAAGAATCGTGTAAACGCTTGTTTCGGCTTCGTTTGCACGTTCGATGACGGTTTTCGGCGAAACGATGTCGCCGACAGGAAAACCGTCCGTAACCAAAATCACGGCGCGCTTCGGAATCTGATTTTTAACACTCGACGGCGATTTTTTCCGCAAAAGCCGAATCGCTTGATCGACCGCATCGTAAGCGTGTGTCGAAAGTCCGTCTTGATCTTTCAGCAATTTATCGAAGGTTTTTTCCAGTTTTTCCTGCCGATTAGTAAAAGATTGGAGAGTTTTTACTTCCATTCCGAAAGTCATCACCGCAAAATAAATGTCGTAATCCGACAAACTTTTGACGAAATTTTGCAGCGAATCGCGCAATTTCCGCATTTCTTCGGCAGTCATACTTCCCGAAACGTCGAGCGCGAAAACGATTGAAAGCGGACGCGATTCGTTTTGACGTTTGAGCGGCTCGAAAAAATCTATTTTGCGTTCGACACCGTTTTCATAAACGCGAAAATCATCGGCTTTCAAACCGCGCACGGGTTTTCCGGTTTTGTCCGTAACCGTTACTTCAAAAGGGATTAGATCGGTATTGATCTTTATCGTTTCATCCGATTTCTGCGCTTTGAGCGGCAAGAAAAGCGAAAAGAAAAAGATAAAAAATATTAAAACAGAGCGATATACTGAAAACGAATTTTCGAGAACTTTGACCGGCGGAACATTTTTCATAGTTGTAATACTGCTTGCTAACTTTGTTGAAACCGGAAATTTACGCATTTTGCCGATAGATTCGGTAAATTATGATGACTTCATTATAAAAAAAGCGGCGGAATTTTGCACTTAATTTTTGAAGATATGAATTAATTGGTTCACCGGTAAATAAAATTTACTATCAATTGTTGTTAATGTTTAAAACAATTTGTTGCATTCTAAAGACTAATTGGTTATTATTATTAAGCAGGTTTTTACTCAAAAAGCCTTTAATAAACCTCTTTCAGCGGAAATAGAACGAATTCAGTTAATTTCAGAGATGTGAGTTTGATGTTTGATTTGCATCTTAATAACGAAAAACTTCATTCAATTTGATTTAATTCAGTCAAAATGACGTATCAATCTGACTGAATTTTACTCGCTTTCGTCTTAAATGAACTCGTAAATGAAGATAAAATATTGTGTTACGAAAGACAGTTTTCTGGCACAAAAATTGTTTAAGACTATCTATCGGCTCGATTTATCGAGCCGTCGATAAATGATAAATAGTTTTATTTACAAAAAATTGCCCTGCATAAACGGCTTTCAAGAGAATTTGAAGGCAACCCTCAGGTGTTTCAGTTTGGAGAATACAGATGAATAATTTTGACCTCTCCCAATACAATTGGCAAACGAAGATACTTTGGTGCACTTTGGGAGTTTTAAGCCTTCCCGCACTGGGTTTTGCCGTGTTCGGGATGGTTTCATTTTCACTCTCACAATTTGCAACACTGTGTGTTGCGCTCTTTATATCTGCGCTTGTAAATCAACATAAACTGCGAATTCCGGGAACGAAAATAAATTTATCGGTGAAGGAATTTTTCGTCTTCTGGGCAACGATCTGGTTAGGCGTTCCGGGCGCGGTTTTTTTGGCGGCAGGTTCTTCACTGGCAAGATTTTACGTCACGGAAAGAGATACGAAACATTTTCTTTTCTCCGTTTTTTCAAATATCAATTCAGCGTTTGTTTCCGCAACGGCTTTTTATTTGACACTCAGAAGTTTTGCCGGATTTGAAGGTAATGCGGTTGCCGAAAAAGAGATAAATTTTCTGAGCATAATTGTGGCGATCAGCATTTCGGCGGCACTTCATTATTTTTTCAGCTCGCTGATCTATTCGTTGTATTTGAAATTTGAGAGCGAAGATTCGATCTTAAAACTCGGACGCGAAAATTTTGCAAAGATCACATTGGTCGGAATTGCAGTAGTTGTTACGACGGTCATTCTGCATTTCAGTTTTCTCCATTTCGGCTTGGCATTCGGTTTGTTTTTATTGCCTTTGTCAATTATCGGTCATCTTGCATACCGCATTTATATTCATCGTTTGGAACAGAAAACGCGTGAAATTTCCGAAGCCAGCCGCATCCATATGGCGACGGTCGAAGCACTTGCCACGGCGATCGACGCGCGCGATCAGGTCGGGATGGGACACGTTCGCCGCACGCAGATTTACGCGATCGGAATCGGGAAAATTCTCGGTTTGTCCGAAGACGATATCAACGCTTTACGGACGGGCGCATTGCTTCACGACATCGGCAAACTCGCCGTTCCCGATCATATTTTGAACAAACCCGGCAGATTGACTCCGGCGGAAATGGAAAAAACCAAGATTCACGCGCCGGTCGGAGCTTCGATTCTGGAAAAGGTCGGATTTCCTTATCCGGTCGTGCCGACGGTCAAATATCATCACGAAGCTTGGGACGGTTCGGGTTATCCCGAAGGTTTAATCGGCAACGACATTCCTTTGACGGCGCGGATTTTAGCGGTTTCGGATGCTTACGATGCTTTGCGCGGTGCGCGTCCGTATCGTTCGGCGGTTTCGCGTGAAGAAGCGCGAAAGATTCTTTTAAATGGCGCAGGTTCGCAGTTCGATCCGAAAATCGTCGATGTCTTCTTGAGAAATCTTCGCAAATTCGAGATCGAAGTCGATGCGCAAGGTTTGTCTTACGTTTTCGATGCGGACGATAAAGGAATCGGCGTTTTGAATCTCGAAAACAGCGCGGATCAAAGCTACGTCGAGCAGATCAAACGCGCCAACCGCGAAGTTTTTACGCTTTACGAATTGGCGAGAATCTTCAGTTCGTCTTTGAATCTGCACGATACTTTGTCGCTTTTCGTTAAAAAGATTTCCGAATTCGTTCCTTTCGACACTTGCGCGATCTATCTTTTGGACGAAAAGACCGAAGAAGCCGTCGCTGTTTATGCCGAAGGGAAAAACGGCAAAGCCATTCAAAACAAACGCGTGAAGGTCGGCGAAGGCGCGACCGGATACGTTTTGAAAAAACGTCAATCGGTTCAAAATATCAATCCCGGACTCGATTTTTCTTTCTCGCAACTCGAATTCGCGCAGGAATACGCATCGATGGCGGCTTTGCCGTTGATCACGACCGAAAAACTAATCGGCGCGGTTTCGCTTTATTCGTGCGAGATCGATACTTACGAAGAAGAACATCTGCGCTTGCTCGAAACGGTTTCGCGTATTGCGGCGGATGCGATCTTTAAATCTTTACAGCACGCCGAAACCGAAACACGCGCTTTGACCGATCCGATGACCGGATTGCCGAATGCGCGAAGTTTGCAGATGCAGTATGAGAAAGAAGTTGCGCGCGCGAGCCGCAACGGCAGCAGTTTCCAAGTTCTGATGCTCGATCTCGACGGATTCAAAGCCGTCAACGACACTTTCGGACATAAAGCGGGCGACGCATTGCTCAAAGGAATTTCCAAAGCGATGCGCGAACAACTTCGTGATTACGATTTTCTGGCACGTTACGCGGGTGACGAATTCGTGGCGATTATTCCCGAAACCGACAAAAACGCGATTCAGGAATTGTGTCAGCGGCTTGAAAAATCAGTGATCGACTTTAAATTGCAGATCAACGAGGTCGAATTTGCACGTGTCGGCGTGAGCTTGGGTGTGGCGAGTTATCCGCAAAACGGCGAAAGTTTCGATCAGGTCGTGATCGCCGCCGATAAAGCGATGTATGCGGTCAAAGCGATTCGCAAACAGAAACAGAAAGAGGCGGAAGCCTTTGTACCGACGATGCCCGTCACGCTCGACGACATTCAGCCGCTCGAAATTTACAGACCGACTCCGATGATTCAGAAACCTTTGGTTCACGAACTGTCGGAAGACGATCTGGTGAGCGAAACGCCGGACGAAAGCTTCATCGTCGAAGTTGACGAAAGCCACATCATTTCTTCGGCGATAAATTAAAAGCCGTAAAAATGCGAAAAAGAGGGTCGAACTAGTTCTTGTTCGACCCTCTTCATTTTAAAACGCTTGCGAAAATCTGAAATGGATTTGGCTTTGTCTGACTTGGAAGATCGCATTCGGTCCGACGGGTTGCGGAATCAAGAAGCGCGACGGATTTAAAAGATAGCCGTAATCGACTCCGAATTCGCCGCCGACGGGCGTTTTGAAACGAAAACCAAGTCCGACCGTGTGCGACCAGAGCGCGCGTAAGTTTTTGCGGAAAACGTCCGTGTCGGGAACGTCGGGCGGATTGAAAATATCGCCGACTTTGCGGAAGACGTTGCCGCCGTCGTAAAACGGAACGGCGCGGAGCGATTTCGTCAAAGGCACACGCGCTTCGAGATTGACGATCGCGAGCGCATTGCCGCCGAACGGAATCGAAAAAGGCTGTAAGAAAACGGGATTGCCGCTGCTGTCGCGGAAAATTCCCTGCGGAACGATGACAACGCGCGGACCGGCGGATTCAAATTCAAAACCGCGCAGAGTTTGCGAACCGCCCGCGAAAAATCGTTCGCTGATCGGCAGAATTCCGTCGAGATCGGGAAACTGCGCCGAAGAAAAACGCGAACCTTTCGAGAAAACATTGGCGAGTCCTAAGATCGCGCGTCCGGCAAACGTCGTGTTTTTGAACTGCGGCAAAGTGTAATAGTAATTATACGAAGCCTGAAATTTGCTGAAACCGATATTTGCGCCGAACGCGGGAACGGAAACATTATATTCCGCCGTCAAATAATCGCCGCGCGTTGGGTCGCCCGCGTTGTAGCGGCAAGGTTCGCCCGGTTCGCCTTTCGCGATAATTTCCAAAAACGTGTATTTGATGTTGCAGTTTTCGCGCGTGTCGCGCACAAAGGTCGCGCCGAAACCCGAAATTCTGATCTTTGAATCGGGCAGCAGCAAATCCTTGATCAAAAGACTGTTGATGTTGTAAAGCCGCACATCCTCGAAACGATAACGGACAAACAAAATACTGCGGTTTTTCTGGCTGATCGTGCGGCTCGTTTCCGCCGAAAGCGTCAGACGATTAATCGTCGGATCGCTCGTCGTATTGCCGAATTCGTCGATCGGATTGCCGTTTTCATCCACGCGCTGAACGATGCCGAAAGTTCCTTTATCGAACGTCGAACGGAAAAAGCGCGTAACGGTCGAATCGCGCTGATACTGCGCCGTAAACGTGAATGGCGCGTAACGAATCGAACCGTCTTTGTTCGTGCCGTCGCGCAGAAAACGCGGATTTAGAAAATCAATTTGGGCAAGCTGCTGCCGTCTGCCGATGCGGACGCGCGCGCCGCCTTGGAACAAGTTTCCGAGCAGATTGTAATGACGAATATCGAAAAATCCGAACGGACCTTCGTCGGTCGAAAAACCGCCGCCGTATGTGATCAAGCGCGGTTTTTCTTCTTCGACATTGATGATGACATCGGTTTGACGATTGCCGTCGTCACGCGTTCCGGCGGCTTCGGGGCGAACTTCGACGCGGCGAAATGCGCTCGTCGAATAAAGATTCTGTTCGGTCGAAAAAATGTCGGCGGCGCGTAAAACCTTGTCGGGTTTGATCGTCGCGGCTTTCAAGATCGCCGCATCTTTGGTCATTTCGTTGCCGTTGACGAAAACGCGGTTGACGAAAACCTTTTTACCTTCGTTTTCGACCTTGTAAACGACATTTACGAGGTCTTCTTGCGTGTTTCCATCGTCGGGCAATTCTTCGAGCGCATACGTCACGCGCGCGTCGTAATAGCCTTGATTCGAGTAATATTCGGCAAGACTTCTGACACCGTTTCGCGCCCGTGCGCGTGAAAAATTCTTGCCGATGAGATTCGGCAGAACCGATTGCAGAGTCGCTTCGGAAATTTCCTTGTTGCCTTCGATCTTGACGTTGTTGATGCGCGTCGGAATTCCTTCGTCGATGACGAACGTCAGAATCAATTCTTCACCCGTGATCGAAACTCCGCGCCTGACCGAAACGCTCGCTTTGCGGTAGCCGAGTTCACGCATCAGCGACAGAAGCGTCGTTTGATCTTGGCGGATCAATTCTTCGCTCGTGTAGCCGCGACCGTAGCCGAACAGCGGAATAAAGCCGAGAATGTTCGCTTCCTGCGAATCGAGCACGCTCTGCACGTCTTCGACGGTAAATTGATTCGTGCCTTCGATGCGGATGTCGGTTAATTTTAATTTACGATCGAGATTGACGCGGTATTTCACGTCAACCGTTCGTTTGTCGAGTTCCGCGCCGCTCAAAGCCGAACACAAAGATTCGGTTTCGTTGGTCGTGATGCTCGCTTCCGTCTCGGTAAAAGGCGGCGTGACCGAACAAACCGCCGTGACATTGACGAAAAAATAACCTTGTTCCTGATAATAAGTTTCGAGCCGCCGTTCGCCTTCGATGATCGCGGCAAAATCGACCGTTCCTTCGCGTTTGATCGGCAGCAGGGAAGTTTGCTTTTTATTGCCGATCTCGACATCGTCGGCTTCGGATTTGTTTTCGGGATTTTCGGGAATGACCGAAACATTAACGGTTGCGCCGACTTTTCCGGTCAATTCGATGCTGATTAAATTACGCTGATTATCGTCCAAAACAATGCGCGGTTCGTTCAATTCGGGCGCG
>DAITPE010000197.1:0-9472 GCA_036833775.1 Pyrinomonadaceae bacterium
AACCCATCGGAAGTTCGTAAACTCCGGGTTTTTTGACGTGACCCGAAACCGACCAAAGTTTTGTTCCGCCTGATTTTTCGGTTCCCAATTCCTGCCAAGCCTTGCCGCCCATTTCGATGATTTGCGGAACGGCGGTTAAAGTTTCGACATTGTTTACAACCGTCGGCGACGCGTAAAGTCCTTCGATCGCGGGAAACGGCGGTTTCATTCGCGGATGTCCGCGATAACCTTCGAGACTCGATAAAAGCGCGGTTTCTTCGCCGCAAATATATGCGCCTGCGCCGGTGTGCGTGTAAAATTCGCACGAAAACTCAGAGCCTAAAATGTTTTTTCCGACAATTCCGGCATCTCTCGCTTCTTCGATTGCCTTATCCATGATGTCGATCAAATAGCGATATTCACCACGATAATAAACATAACAAGCCTCAGAACCGAGCGCGAAAGCGGCAATCAGCATTCCTTCGATCAGCGCGTGCGGATCGCGTTCGAGCAAATAACGGTCTTTGAATGTGCCGGGTTCGGATTCGTCGGCATTGCAAACGACATATTTCGGCTTCGGCGACTGACGCGGAACGAAACTCCATTTCATTCCGGTCGGAAAACCTGCACCACCGCGTCCGCGTAAGGCTGACGCTTTAACTTCGTTAATAATGTCGTCCTGCGACATATTCATCGCTTTTTTCAGCGATTCGTAGCCGCCCGTTTCTTGATAAACCTTCAGCGTATGCCCGTCTTTAATATGCATTCGCTTGAGTTGTAACGGTTCACATCCGATTGCTTTGATTTCCATACAAAATTACTTTTTCACATCTATCGGAAGAATTTCTACGACTTTTCCCAGAATTTCTTCTTTTTTGACTGTTTTGTAATACCGACTGTCCAAACTTCGCGGGCGATTATCACCCATCATAAAATACTCATTTTCAGGAATTACCATTGCCGGAAAATCTTTTTGACCGTCCAGATCATTAGTGATTTTTTCAAAGGTTTCTTCCAATTGTTTATCATTTATAAATACTTTGCTGTCTTTAATTTCAATTTTTTCTTTCGGTAACCCGATAATTCGTGAAATATATTTGACATCGCCGGTTTCACGCGTCATTTTCTTCGCTGCTTCGGAAGCCTTAAACATCACAATATCGAATCGCTGAACTTCGATTTTACTATATTGATCAACAATACAAGTATCTCCAACTTTAATAGTTGGAACCATATTTTCTGTCGGCACTCTAAAGGCAAATCCTTTGCACCCTATTGCTAGACAGCAAAAAACTAAAATTGTGCAAACGATAAAAGCTCGCATTTAAATGCTTTATTAATTTCAAATTTATTGCCGAATTATTTCGGCTTGTTTTCCGCGCAGCATTCCGATTTCGGCGGAACGATTGTCGGCAAATATTTTATTTTCAAATACATAACGGCTTGCGTATTCGGTTCCAAACTGCTTGGATTTATGGTCAAATCAAAATCTTTTCCGTCGAATCCGCTGTAATACGAAGTTGACGCTTTCGATTTTTGAATCACGCGCTTGTAGCCTTGCGAACTGCCCGATTCGTATGCCGTGTAATCTTGATAAAGCTCGTCGGGCGCAAAAGTTTGAAATCTTTCCGTAACTGCGCCGACCGGTTTCAACGTAATGCCAAGCGTCGAATAAGTCTGTTCTTTACTTTTAATTATCTTCGCCGCTTCCGTCATCATTCGGCTTTTGATGCCCGAAAAATCATTGATAACGAAATCGATCTTGATCAAATCGTAAATGCCGACTTCGTTTGCCGAATTAGTGATTTTTCGTAGCACGTTTCGATCTTTGTAACGAATCAAGATGTTTTTCGCCGTTTTATAACCTTTCAACTTTTCCGTCGCGGTTTTGCCCGAAGCGTCGTATTCGTAAAACGGAACTTGATTGATAAAATCCACAAAAGTTTCCGTGATGCCGACCGCCGCAAGTTTCGATTTCAACGCATCCATTTTAGAATCAACCATTTGCTCGCTTTGCAAAGCGGTTGCCGCTTCGCCTTGAACGCCGAAAGATGCGACATATTCATCGGCTTTGATGTTCATTAAAACGGTCGCTTCGAGAAAATAAACTTCCGTCACATCTTTGGTCGTTTCTATCGAAGAAAGATCGCCCGTTGCATACGTCGGACGCGATTGTGTGCTTCCGTAAGTCGAAGCGTTTGAACGCTCTTGCGCGAAAGCCGTTAAATTGACAAAGAGCAAAATGCTCAAAATAAAGAACGCTTTTCTCATAAATTAACCTCTTTTTTTATTTGATTTGGATTTTTGACCGCAGGAAGAGTTTGCGGTTTTTTGAACTGCTTTTCCAAATCTGATGCCCTAAGTCGAGCAAAAGTGGCTTTTACGGAAAATAATTAATTAAAAGCGTCTTAAATTTTCAAACTTTGGTTTTTTTAGAACCAATACCAAACTGTCACAACGCCGTCGTTGTTGTCGCACGAATGCGAAATGCCGATCAATCTGTCTTTCCCGATGCGGCTCGCAAATTCGGCAGCTTGCTGAAACAGCGTCTCCCAACTCGCAAATGTTCCGCGAAAAACTTCAAATTTGACTTCCATTTACTTCAATGAATCCAAGATTTTATCGACTTTTTCATTCGTTAAATCTTCGTGATAATCGAAACCGATCTGCATCATCGGCGCGGTTCCGCAACTTCCCAAACATTCGACCAAAGTCACCGTAAATTTTCCGTCTTCGGTCGTTTCGCCCGGATGAATGCCGAGTTTATTGCAAATATGCTCGGTAATATTCGGCTCGCCCATAATCTTGCACGACAGCGTTTTGCAGATTTGAATATGATGTTTTCCGATTTTTCGGAGATTGAACATCGAATAAAAAGTCGCCGTTTCCCAAACATCTGTTACTTCCAATTCGAGAAATTTCGCCAGAAAATTAACGCCTGCATTATCAACCCAACCGCGTTCGCGCTGAACGACGAAAAGCAATGGAATCAAAGCCGAACGCTTTCTTTCAGGCGGATATTTAACGAGATGCGATTTCATCTCTTCGACAACTGCAGGCGAAAATTCCGCCACTTCATCCGTGTAAACGATCTGATTCGTAAAATCTGTTGCAAGTGCTGATGCCATAATCTATGCAGTTAATTTTTCTTCTAATTTTTCAACTCTTAAAGTCAACTGCTCAACTTTGCTTTCAAGTTCAATATAATCAATGCTTAAACGCGAAACCTTGCGGTCGATATTTTCAAGTTTAAGTTTTACTTCTTCCAAATCCGCGCGAAGTTGAACGACTTCCGCCTCGACGTTTTCAAGCCGTTTTTCGACAGCAATAAGACGTTTATCAATCTCGACAACTTTGATTCCGATTTCAGTCATTTGAACGGAAAGCGTATCAACTTTCGATTCCAGTCTGTCAAACCTTTTTTCAAGATTATCGAAACGATTTTCAAGACCATCAATTTTGAGAATGGCGGTTTGCATCATCCGCATCATTTCGTCTTTAAATCTGCTGTCTGAAAGTTGTTCCGCCATTACTTTTTACCTGTCGATTTCGCCCAAAACAATGTCGAGCGAACCGATGATCGCAACTACGTCGGCGACCATTTCGCCTTCGCTCATCACAGGCAGAGCTTGTAAATTTACAAAACTCGGACCACGGAAGTGAACGCGTTCGGGTTTCGGACCGCCGTTCGATTTCATATATACGCCCAGTTCGCCTTTTGACGCTTCGATCGAGTGATAAACTTCGCCTTCGGGAACATTGAAACCTTCGGCGACGATCAAGAAATGATGAATCAATGAATCCATATGTTTACGCATATCATTGCGGTCGGGAAGTACGACCTTCGGCGCGTCGGCTTTGATCGGTCCCGGTTTCAATCTTTCGAGAGCCTGTTTGATGATTTTATATGATTCGTAACACTCACGCATACGAACTCTGAAACGCGCCCAAACATCGCCGTCCGTTTCGACCGGAATGCTGAAATCATAAGTTTCATAACCCGAATACGGATTGTCGCGGCGCAGATCGAGATCAACGCCGCTGCCGCGCAAACACGGTCCGGTCAATCCCCAATCGATCGCTTCTTCGCTTGAAATGTTTCCGATTCCTTGTGTTCGGCTCTGCCAGATCGTATTTCCCGTGACGAGCGTTTCAAACGTGTTCATCGCGTCGAGGAAATTATCCAAAAACTGCTTACAGCGGTTTTCAAAACCGGCGGGCAAATCCATCATCAAACCGCCGATGCGGAAATAACTCGGAGTCATTCTTCCTCCACTCGCCGATTCGATCATATTCAGAATCTTTTCGCGTTCACGGAAACAGAAAAAGAAAACGCTCATCGCGCCGATGTCGAGACAATGTGTGCCGAGCCAAACCATATGCGACGCAATGCGCTGAAGTTCGCACATCAAAACGCGGATCGTTTGTGCGCGTTCGGGAATTTCGAGTTGAAGCAGTTTTTCAGCCGCCATTACATACGCCAGATTGTTGCCGAGCGGATTGAGATAATCCATTCGGTCGGTGATGACGATGCCTTGCTGATATTTTTTATATTCAAACAGCTTTTCCATTCCCGTGTGCAAATAGCCGATGTCGGGAATGGCTTTCACGACGAGTTCGCCGTCAAGACGCAGATCGAGGCGCAAAACGCCGTGCGTCGAAGGATGCTGCGGTCCCATCGAAAGCGTCATTTGCGACTCTAACGGTTGGTCGAGAAGTTCAACTTCATTAGGTAAATTTTCTACTGCAACGCTCATATCAATTTCGGATTTCGTTCTGCGATTTTGGAATTAAGTGTTCCCAAATCTGAATTTAGCTCAAACTATAAGGCTCATAACCTCTGAGCGGATAATCTTTTCTCAATGCGTGTCCGTCAAAGTCGGACGGCAACAAAATTCGGCGTAGATCGGGATGATTATCGAAAATAACGCCGACCAGATCGTAAGTTTCGCGCTCGTGCCAATTTGCCGTTTTCCAAATCGTCGAAACTGTTTCGACATTCGGTTCGTCTTCCGATAATAAAACCTTCAAACGCAGACGTTGATGATGTTTCGTGCCGAGCAGATGGTAATTTACCTCGAAACGCGGGTCTTCTTCGGGTCCGCGGTCTGCGCCGCACAAATCGGCGAGCATATCAAAGCCTTGTTCCGTTTTCAAAAAAGTCGCAACCTCAATGATCGCTTCGCGCGGAACCGTGACCGTAACTTCGCCGAGCGCGTCTTTAACGTCGGCAACCCAAGCCGCGTTTTTCGCTCTAATTTTTTCGACAAATTCAAGTAAAGATGACATTTATCTTGATCCTAACTTATCTAAATTTTATCCATTCAGCCGACCAAATTCCTTTGACGACATTTTTCCCCGACCATCTTCCGCGACTGATCTTTCGTCCTTTTTGATTTACAGCCGCGATATAATTTCCGACTCCGAGTTCACCGCGTTCGTTTTTTACGGAACTTGCTTTTAAGTATAATCTTCCCGTTTTCGGGCTGAATAAACCCGTAAAAAACTCTCGACCGGAAGTTTCTTCATCTTCGGAAACCCATGAAAAATAACCTTTATAATGAATTCCCGCTTTATCTTTCGTTCTTTTTGTCAAATGCATTCGACCGTTCCAGACAATGTTTTCAACATCTTTTCCGTAAACTTTCCAAACGCCGACTTTGGGCGCAACCCAAACAGTTTTCTTCTGAGCGGAAACAGTTTGCGGCAAAATGCCGATGAAAAGAACAATCGAAAATAAAAGAAAAAACAGTTTTTTCATTTAAGAAGATTTACGTCTTTCGTGTTTCGCCGGAACCGAATATGGACGCGAAACTTTATTTTGCGCGACTTCAAGTTCTCTTTCTCTTTCCAAAGCAGTTCCTTCCGTGACAGGCAAAGTTCCGGGAACAATCGAAACGCGCGACTCTTCTTCAAAAGTATCGCGGCGGTCTTTGACCGATTCGGTCATTATTTTTTCCTGCAACATCATAATGGCGTGAACCAACATTTCAGGTCGCGGCGGACAGCCCGGAATATAAATATCAACCGGAACGATTTTGTCAACGCCTTGAACGATCGCATAATTATCGAAAACTCCGCCCGAAGTGGCACAAGCACCCATCGAAATAACCCATTTCGGTTCGGGCATTTGGTCATAAATACGTCTTAAAACCGGTGCCATCTTTTTTGAAACACGACCCGAAACGATCATCACATCGGCTTGACGCGGCGAAGCACGAAAAGTTTCTGCGCCGAATCTCGATAAGTCGCTTCTCGAAGCAGGTGCGTTCATCATTTCGATCGCACAGCAAGCCAGCCCAAATGTAGCCGGCCACAATGACGACTTGCGTGCCCAATTTACGACGGCATCGAGTTTTACGGTAATAACATCTGGAAGCGATTCAAAAATTATATTCTCTAAACCCATTGTTTACTCCTAACTTTAAGCGGCGCGCTGAATTTCGCGGACATTTTCTTTTTTGGCTTCTTTTGCCACTTTTGCTTCTTCGCGGGCTTCGGCACGGGCTTGCAATCCCCAATCGAAAGTTCCTTTTTTCCAAACGTAAATATAACCGACAACCAATGTCGAAATGAAAATCAATATTTCGAGAAAAGCGATCGAGCCGAAAGCGATGCCGCTGATCTTTTCTTGGTTCAAAAGCTCTTTGAAAGCAACGGCAAAAGGCACCATAAACAAAACTTCGATGTCGAACAGCAGGAAAATTACAGCGACCGTATAAAATTTGATCGAAAAACGGTCACGAGCCGAACCGATCGGGTCTTTTCCGCATTCATACGGCATCAATTTTGTTGCCGTTCTTTTGCGCGGACCGATCAATTGCGTGACCAAAATCTGGCTTGCGGCAAAGCCGAAAGCTACGATGAACATTACTCCGATCGGCGCGTAATCTATAATGTTGAAACTATTCATTTGTCTTTTTTAATTCCTTTTGCCTGTCTTTATCACAAAGATCATCTCTTTGTGTTTCCCTTATAAAGATTGAGAATTATTGCACAAATTCAATCGTAAGTTAAGCCGTATTGAGAGTCAAGACAGTAACTAAACGAATTTTATTAAGGAAATTAATCCGTGCGATTTTGTTTGCTTATTTATCATTTCGTAAATCGTATATTTGTTATAAAATTATGTCGGATTTATCATTTCGTAAATCGTATATTTGTTATAAAATTATGTCGGAAAATTAACTTTTTTCGGCTTCGGAACATTTATTTATTGACCGTAAATAAAAGGCTGTGATAACTTCATTAAAGGGTATTTTTACCTGACGCTGCCGTTCTAACGCTCGCCCAAACAAACTGTTTAACAAAATACTGTGATTACAGGATTCAATACAGACATCGAATATGAAGGCGTAACGTATCATGTTCAGACCGAGGATAAAGGTTTGGATACGCCGCTGATTTTGTCGCTGGTTTACGATCGCGGCACTATTTTGGCGAGCAAACGTGCGTCTTACGAAGACCTTTTATTAGAAAATTTCGATGAAAAAGTTCTGGCACAGCGGCTTCAAAAACAGCACAAACTCATCTGCGCGGCAGTTCGCGCCGGTCGCATCGAAGATTTGAAGCGGATGACGGAGAAAGATTCCGCCGCGAAAAATAAAAAAGTTAAAAAAGAAGTCAGCGCGACGGTTACTTTAAAAGAATCGAAGCCGACCGTCACGGTTTCCGAACCTGAAACTACCGAAAGTCCTGTTTTTGTCAGCACGGGCGGCGAAGATTTGCATAAAGAACTTGCGCTTCCGATCGAAAAACCTGTCGAGAAGCTTGTCGAACCGATCGTTGAGAAAAAGGAAACTGCGCCGACTCCGATTCCGAAGCCGAAGCTTGAGGAATTGGACAAAAACCTGCCGAAACCGACTGTTTATACTCCGCCGAAACCGACCGTTTACAAAGGAAAAGAACCGCACGTTCAGCCGAACCCGCAAGACCGCACGACACAGCCGCCAAGCAATCCGCCTTTTGAAACCCCGCGAAACGGTTTTGCGAAGAAGGAAACGGCGATTCCGAAGCCGAAACAAGATGATATTTGGGATTTTCCGATTCGTTCCGTCGAAGTAAAACACGACGAACTTATCATCGAAGAGGTCGAGATCATCGAAGAGGAAGATTTGATTCTTCCGGCAGAAGCGGTTGAGATCGTCGGCGATTACGTCAAGGTCGAGCCGCCCGTCAGTACAAAACTTCAAGTCGAATTTTTGACCGAAACGGATTTTCGCGGCGGCGAACGCAAAACCGTCAGCATCATCGTGGCGCGGGCGGGCAAAGGCATCGGCGGCGCGCAGATTATGGTCAAAGTTCTCGGTTCGAGCTTTCGTCCGCTCATTTTTCACGCGAAAACGGATGCAAACGGCATCGCGGTCGTGCATTTACAGCTTCCGCATTTTCGTGCCGGACGCGCGGCGATTCTCGTGCGCGGAATGAGCGACGGTGAAGAAGCCGAACTGCGCCGCATCGTGATGCACGGGTAAAACATTTGCGATTTTCGATTTGCAATTTGCGATTGGAAGAAGTTTAGACAAACTTCCATTCGCATTTTTTATGTGCGATGGATTAAAATTTTTACATTATGCAGATCACGTTAAATGGTGAAAAGAGAGAATTCGGCGAAGCGCAGACGATCGGCGAACTCGTGCAGACTTTACAACTTTCCGATCAACGCATCGCGGTCGAATTGAATAAAGAGATCGTGCGCAAAAAAGATTGGGAAACGACCGCGCTGAATGATGCAGACAAGATCGAGATCGTTCATTTCGTTGGAGGAGGTTAATGTCTAACTTAAAAATTGAAATTCAAATCCCGTCAGGCGCATCGATTGATGTAACTCCAACAAATGCAATGCCGATAATTCGCGGATTATTAGACGGCACAGAATATATTCCTGAACTTGTCACAAATCTTCGGCTCACTATCAAAACAAATGAAAATAAAACTATCCAATTATTTCTTTCGCCTGTTGATGGATTTGAGCCTGTTATTGAAACACTAGATTCTTAAAGTTATTACCAATTTCTGAATAGCGGATTAAATTTTTCTAATTTAGTCCGCATTTCTTTTGCGTGGGTTTTTGTATAAGATTAGGAACATCAATTTAATTCATAAATTTGTAATTTTATATGATAGATTCATTCAATTTAGCAGGAAAAACATTTAATTCACGTTTAATTATCGGGACGGGCAAATATCGTTCTTATCAAGAGATGCAGGCGGCGCACAAGGCTTCCGAAGCGGAGATGGTGACGGTTGCGGTCAATCGTGTGCCGCTCGATCGCGCAACGGAATCTTTTTTGGATTATCTCGATTCTTCGATGCAGATTTTGCCGAACACGGCGGGCTGCTACGATGCCGAACACGCGATTCGCACCGCACGTCTGGCGCGTGAGGCTTTGGAAACGGATTGGATCAAGCTCGAAGTCATCGGCGACAAGGTGACGCTTTTGCCCGACAACGAGCAGACGCTCGAAGCGGCGCGGGTTTTGGTAAAAGAAGG
>DAITPE010000198.1:0-9407 GCA_036833775.1 Pyrinomonadaceae bacterium
TGGAAGTAATCGGACAAAATCATTTAAAGGTAAAAAAAACTTCTGAAATAATTGATAATGGATAATTGAAAATGGATAAAGCGGTTCTTTCTTTATCAATTATTCATTATCAATTATCCATTATTTCAGAAGTTTTAGTTCGTTTTAAATTTTTCCGATTACTGAGATCAATTTAGAATGCAGAATTTTAGTTTGTTGCCATTCTTACGATTTATTATTCAACGCCTTATAACTTTCAAAATTCTCCTTCAAATCTTAAAGCAGACTCTTCCGCCGTTAAACAAACCTCTTCAGGCATTGATGTCAACTCTTCAGAGTTTGATTCCAACTCTTCAGCCATTGAACAAAACTCTTCAGACTTAAAGCTCAACTCTTCAGACTTTAAGCTCAACTCTTCAGACATCAAGTTCAACTCTTCAGACATTAAGTTCCGGTCTTCGGAGATTGAACAAAACTCTTCTGAGATTGAGTAAAACTCTTCAGACTTTAAGCTTTACTCTTCAGACATCGAGTAAAACCCTTCAGACATTGAACAAAACTCTTCAGACATTGAACAAAACTCTTCGAACTTTGAAGAAATTATCGAAGTTTTTTGAATTATTGCTCCGCTTAAAAAATAAAAAGGATGCTTTCGCATCCTTTTCGTTTTATTTTTCTTCCTGTGCTTTAAGATATTCGTCGCGGACTTCGTTCACGTAACCAATATCTTTCGGTACAAGATCAGCCAAAGTTACGACAAGTTCGTTTTTCCGTGCGTTCTTTATTGCGTGACGAATCGCTTCGCGGCTGTCGGCAATTACGCGGACTTGCGGTTTATTTTCGCTTTGCGCGATGCCTTCCTGCAAAAGTTTGAACACTTCTTCCGCCGAACGTCCGCGCAGGTAATGACCTTCGCGGATGACGATTCTTTCAAATGTATCGCCTGCGATCTTGCCGAATTCGCGGATGTCGTCGTCGCGGCGGTCGCCCGTTCCGTTGAGAACGACGGTTTTATGTTTGAATGAAAGTTTGTTGATAAAGTTTCTCAAACCCGTAAGCCCTGCCGGATTATGCGCGTAATCCATCAAAACGGTCGCGTCGCCGATCTCGACGAAATTAAGTCGTCCCGGAGTTTGCGCCGTTCCCGAATTGAATGTTGCCAGCCCGACGCGAATATCTTCGAGCGAAACGCCGTGAACGAAACACGCGAGCGTTGCCGCCAAGACGTTTTGAATCATAAATTCGGCGCGTCCGCCGTAGGTAAGTGGAATGTTCGCTGCTTTTTCGATGCGGACTTTCCACTTTCCTTTGAGAATCGTCACGAAACCGTTTTCATAAACGCACGAAATTCGGTTTCGACGCGCTTGGCGTTCGATATTCGGATGATTTTCGTCCATCGAAAAATAGACGAGATGACCGTCAACGAGGTCTTTCATCTTATAAACGTGTTCGTCTTCGGCGTTCAAAACCGCGTAGCCTTTTTTGGAAACCGCACGCGGAACGACCGATTTGACACGCGCCAAATCTTCCAAAGTATTTACGTCTTTCAAACCCAAATGATCGGCGGCAATGTTCGTCACAACGCCGATGTCGCAGTAATCGAAACCCAATCCCGAACGAATAATTCCGCCTCGCGCCGTTTCCAGAACGGCGACTTCGACGGTCGGGTCTTTTAAAACCAATTGCGCCGAAACCGGTCCGGTATTGTCGCCCGAAACGATCTGCTGATTTTGAATATAAGTTCCGTCCGTCGTCGTAAATCCGACGGTTTTTCCGCTTCCTTTCAAAATATGTGCGATCAAGCGAGTTGTTGTCGTTTTTCCGTTTGTTCCGGTAATCGAAATGATCGGAATGCGCGACGGTGCGCCCGGCGGAAAGAGCATATCGATGACGTGTTCAGCGACGTTTCGCCCGATTCCTTCGCTTGGTGCAAGATGCATTCGGAAACCCGGCGCGGCGTTTACTTCGATAATTCCGCCGCCGCTTTCGTCCAAAGGTTCGCTGACATTCGTGGCGATAATGTCGATTCCGGCGATGTCCAAACCGACGATTCGCGCGATTCTTTCAAATAGAAACACGTTTTTCGGGTGAACTTCGTCCGTTCGATCGATCGCCGTTCCGCCCGTCGAAATGTTCGCGGTCGTTTTCAGATGCAGAATCTCGTCTTTTTCCAAAACGGTTTCGAGCGTGTAGCCTTTCGCTTTTATCAATCTTTCGCTTTGCCCGTCGATGTCGATCTGCGTCAAAACATTTTCGTGTCCGTAACCTCGGCGCGGATCGGAATTTATCTTGTCAACGAGTAATTGAATCGTCGATTTTCCGTCACCGACGACGTGCGCGGGAATTCTTTCCGCGACCGCGATCAGGCGATTATTCACGACCAAAGCACGAAAATCATTGCCGATCAATTGTTTTTCGACAATTACCCAACGCGAATATTCCTTTGCTTTGCCGAATGCAACTTTCGCGTCTTCGATCGAATTTATGCCGACCGTTGCGCCTTTGCCGTGATTTCCGTCGAGCGGTTTGATGACGACGGGATAACCGATTCTTTCGATTGTAGATTCCAAATCTTCTTCATCGCGGATTCTGTAACCTTTCGGAACGGGAACGCCCATTTCGCCGAGAAGCTTTTTCGTCGCGCTTTTATCGCCCGCAATATCGACCGAGATCATATTCGTCTTCGAAGTCGTCGTCGCTTGAATTCTGCGCTGATGAACGCCGTAGCCGAGCTGCACGAGCGATTGATCGTTCAAACGAATAAACGGAATATCGCGCGATTCGGCTTCTTCGACGATCGAACCCGTCGAAGGTCCGAAACGCACGTCTTCGCGGATTTCGCGCATTTCCTGAACTTCTTCGGCGATCGTCTTTTTAATTTCTTCGACCGATTTTCCTTCCGCGAGATCTATAAAAAGCCGTGTTGCCGCGCGCGCCGCATAACGCCCGACTTCTTCTTCCAAATAAGCAAAAACGACGTTGTAAATTCCCTTTTCGGAAGTTTCGCGCGTTCTGCCGTAACCGACATCCATTCCGGCGAGAGTTTGCAGTTCGAGCGCAAAATGTTCGATCGCGTGTCCCGCCCAAGTTCCTTCTTCGACGCGTTTCAAAAATCCGCCGTCTTCCTGATAACTGCAACCATGCGAAAAAATGCTCGGCATCACTTCCTGCAATCTTTGTGCAAAATCAGGCAGTTTATTGGTTGGTTTTTCTTCATACTCTCCAATATCGAGCCGCATTACGATCAATTTTTTCCAATAACCGCTCCAATAATTAGGTCCGCGTAAAGTTCTGATCTCTTGAATTTTCATATTGTAATTTTCAATTTGCGATTTGCAATTTGCGATTTAATTGTTATTTCTTGCTGAAATTTTCGATGCCGCCATTATTTTTGTTATTTCAACGGCTTCTTGTAATAAATTTTCGACTAAATTCTTTTTCAATAATTCACTTTCAATAATTAATTCCATCCAAAGTGCGCTTTCATCAGCTTCTTCCTCGACAATTCCGAGTTTTGCAATAAATTCCGCTTTTGAACGACCACGGCAAGCCGCTCGATAATTAGCAGCAACAGAAGTTCCTGAACGAATAAGTTGATCTCCGATTTTTCTTCCTGCAATATTATTCGGTAAAGCATTTACCAATTTAATAACTCTCAAAGCAAAGGTTTTGGTTCTCTGTAAAAGTTCATTTTCAGTGATAAACTCTGTCCTCAAAACTAAAAACAATCGCAAATTGCAAATCGAAAATCGCAAATCCTTTTATTCAATATCGGGTAATAAAAATTCATTCGGCGGCTGCAAGGGATGACGACCGAAATAATCGTAAACCAGACCGTCGCCTAAAATATGCAGTTGCACGCCGCAAACGCTGAAGGCTTGATGATCTTCTACTTCGGCGATCTCGTTGTAAGTTATCTGCGAACCGTCAACGATCGTGACCGAGCCTGCGCCGAAAACTTCTAAAATTCCTTCGTTGTCCAAAATTATCGCCGTGTTTTCATCGATCCCAACGCCGAGATTATACGGATTGTAGGAAACCGCTGTGATAAGGCGCGAAATTCTGCCGCGTTCGGTGAAATGCTGATCGATAATGATATTTTTCAAAAATCCGAGTCCGGGTGAAAGGCGAACGGAATTTTTCTGCGGATGCGAAGTCGCTTCGCCTCGCACGATCATCGAAGCCGACATTCCCGCCGCGCCCGCGCTTGTTCCGGCTAAAACTACGTTTGTTTCAGTCACTTTTTCACTAAGTTTCTGCGCGAATTTCGTTCCGCCTAAGATCGAAACCAGCCGCATTTGATCGCCGCCTGAAATAAAAACTCCGGTCACGCCGTCTAAAAGCGCATCGGCATCGGCTTGGAAAACGTCTTGGCGCGAAGTGGCGCGTAAAACTCTTGGATTTGCAACACCCAATTTACGAAATGCTTGCACATAAACGTCCGCCGCGAATTCGGGAAAATCCGACGCGACGGGAACGATCAAAACTTCCGCGTTTTCGCCGCCTGCGAGTTGTAGAAATTTCTTCAAAATTCGGCGTTCGTTATATTTGTCTTCCGCGCCGCCGATTATCATTAAATAACCGCCGATTACTTCGCGGTGAATTCTGTCTGTCATTATTGAATTTTATTTATTGCAAAATGCAGAAATATTTCGGCATTTTTGTTTGAAATGTCTTAAAATTCGGCTTATCATCTAGCCGCTTAAGATTTTTGTTAAAGCTAAGTGTAAGAATACAGAAATGCTTTCAATTTTTCCAAATCTATGTATAAGAAAATTTTAATTTTATCGGCAGCGGTCGGCGCGGGACATCTGCGCGCGGCAGAAGCGGTCGAAAAAGAATACAAACGCCAATTTCCCGACGCGGAAGTTAAAAACATCGACGTTCTCAATTTTACCAATCCGCTTTTTCGCAGACTTTACGGCAAAGCGTATCTCGATATGGTCAACACGATGCCCGAAGTTCTCGGCTGGATGTATGATTCGCTCGACAAACCTTGGGAAAACGAACGCCGTCGGCTGGCTCTCGACAGATTGAACACGCTTCCTTTTATCAATCTTTTAAAGAAGGAAAAACCCGATCTGGCAATTTGCACGCATTTTTTGCCGTCGGAAATCATTTCGTGGCTGAAGGCAAAAGGAAAAGTAAATTTTCCGCAAGCGATCGTCGTAACGGATTTCGACGCGCACGCGATGTGGCTTTGTCACAATTACGAACAATATTTCGTCGCGCTCGATGAAACGAAGGTTCATCTTTCAAAGATCGGAATTCCGGCTGAAAAGATCGTCGTCACGGGAATTCCGATCGATCCGATCTTTTCCGAAACGAAGGATAAAACGGCGATGCGCGAAAAGTTCGGTTTGGAAAAAGACAAACTGACGATTCTGGTTTCCGCAGGCGGTTTCGGTGTCGGCAATATCGAACATCTTTTGCAGGCTTTGAGCGATCTGCAAACGCCTTCGCAGATCGTCGCCGTTTGCGGTCGCAACGAGGAATTGAAAACGAAACTCGAAAAATTATCTAAAGAAAAACTGAACAACGAACGCGTTACCTTCAAACCTATCGGATTTACGCGCGAAATGGATGAATATATGTCCGCATCCGATTTGATCGTCGGAAAACCCGGCGGTTTGACGACTTCGGAAGCACTCGCAAAAGGTTTGATCTTCTGCATCGTCAACCCGATTCCCGGTCAGGAAGAAAGAAATTCCGACCACTTGCTCGAAAAAGGCTGTGCGATCCGCTGTAATAATTTGCCTGTTTTGGCTTACAAGATCGATGAATTGGTGAAAGACAAAACACGTTTTGAAACGATGAAGGAAAACGTTTTGAAATTTGCGCGTCCAAGTGCGGCAAAGGAAATCGTCGAGAAAGTTTCTATAATTTAAGAAAGAGATTTTGCCCACGAAACACACGAAAATCACGAAAAGTAAGAAAAGGAATTATTACATTTTTTCCTCTTTGCTTTTTTTTCGTTTCTTTCGTGTATTTCGTGGGCAAATATTCTTATTCCGCGCGTCTCCCGCGCCAAGCCGAAAATCGTCGAAGCGAAAGAGCGATGCCCGTGTAAACCAAAACCGCGCCGCCGATGCAGGCGATGAAACCGATCAATTGCCCGATAAATCCGCCCGTTTCGCCCGTGTGCGTAAAGCGCACCCACGAACGAAGTTGTCGTGCGGCGTTTTGTTCGCCGTATGATTCGAATTTTGAAACCTGCGCCGTTTTCGCATCTACCGTCAGCGTCGAACGCGCGAAAATGTTCCAATATTTTCCTTCGTCGATCGTGAAAACTGCTTCGTCCTTGGCGATCGGCAAGCGTAAAGAAATCGATTTCCAATTGCCGTAAGTTTCCGCAGTTTTCATTGAATTTTCAAGGTTTTCAGGTAGAACAAAAGTCTGTTCGGTAGGTTGATTCGGTGCATTCGGCGGTCTTTGCTGTTGCGGAAGCTCGTTTCCGGTCAAAGTGTAAAGCAGATTTCCCGCCCATTGATAAGAAATTATCACGCCCGTTAAAGTCAAAATTATCAGCACGAGCGAAGTCCAAAAACCGATCGTGTTGTGCCAGTTAAAATCACGCGCTTTGCCCGAATTCGTTTTGCGAAACCAGAGAATCGGCGCAAAATGTTTGCGTGTAAATTGACGCGGAAACCAGATATAAACGCCCGTGACCGCGAGCAAAAGAAACAAAACATTCGCCGCATCATTCAAGGTTTTCCCGACCTGTCTGCCGTCGCCCGGAATCGCCAGCCAGCGGTGCAGATCGGTGTTGAAACGGAAAAAACTTCTCACGTCTTTCGCACCTTCGCCCGTGATTTCGCCCGTGTAAGGATTTACGAAAACTTGCCCGTCGCGTCCGAGCGCAACCGTCGCGGCTGAAGTTTGATCGTTTTGAAAAGTTATTCCCGAAGGCTTTGCGTTCGGTTTGGCTTCGATAACTTTATTTATTAATTCGTTTACGGAAAGCCTCTGCGCGTTTTCGGATGGAACCGAAACCGTGTTCATTCCGCGTTCGGCAAAGTTGACGATGTTCTTCTCAAACGACAGCAACGCGCCCGTCACGCACATAATAAAGATAAAAATTCCGGCGGTCACGCCCGAAATCAAATGAAGCCAAAAAAGTATCTTTCTGAAAGTTTGCATATTTTTTCATCCACAGATAAACACGGATTCACACAAATTTTAATGATTGAAAAATGATTTATTTTCTTTATTTATCTGAGTTTATCCGTGTTCATCTGTGGATAATTTTCCTTAAAAATTAAATGTCGTGCGAAATGTCGTCGTTCGCGGAGCCGCAACTTCGATGCTCGAACCGACCGAAGCGTTCACGAAAATGACTTCATCGAAAAGATTTTCGACGTTTACCGCAAAATTGACGAATTTATTCAAACGATAAAACAGAGCCGTATCGACGCGCACGAACGACGGCAAAACGAGCGGATCAGGCGCGGCAAAAGTCTGTGCGCCGTTGCTGCCGATGCGTTTTCCTTGATAAATCACGCCGAAACCTGCGCCGAAACCTTTCAAATAACCTTCCGAACGATCGTAGCGCGAATAAAGATTGTATGACAATCGCGGCGATTTTTCCGCACGCGAATTCGGGATCGGCGAACTCGTCGGCGGCTGTCCGTTGAAGGTCAAACCTGTCGGAAAACCTTTGTAGATCGCGTCTAAATAACTAATTCCTGCCGAAACCCGCAAATCTTGACGGACTTGAAATTCGCCCGTAAATTCCGCACCGCGAGCACGTCTGGTTCCCGCCGGAACGTAAAAACGATTGCCGCGCGGATTCAAAACATTTACGTCCGATTGAACCAATGCGTTTTCGATTTGGTTTTGAAAAAGCGCGACTGCGAAATTCAAACGGCGATTCAGCAGATCGTATTTCGCGCCGACTTCGTAGTTTTTACCCATCGTCGGCTCGAAAATTCCGCGATTTCCCTGCGCGTCTTCAAGGTCGGGATCGGTCGGATTAAAGCTCGTCGAATAGCTTGCGTAAACCGCGAGTTCGGGCGTGGCGTTGAAAACGATCGACGCGTTCGGCATCAATTTGCTTTTGCGAACCGTTCCCGTCGCCGGATCGTTTTGACCGTAATTTAACCCGAAAGTAATATTCCAGCGTCCGTTGTCGAGCGAAGTGCGGTTTTGCATAAAACCGTTCCAAACAATATCTCTGCCCCACGCACCGAAAACGATCGGCGGAAATGTGTCTTGCAAAGGCGAAACGGCAACGCCCGTATAAATATTGATCGGCGATTGCGCGACGGCTGTTCCCTGCGCGGTCGTCGCGCGAGAATCTAAAACGCGTTCGTAAAAGCCGATTTGCGTCGTATTTTTCCACCAACCCGAGTTTTTCCATTCGTAAACCGCGTCGGCGTTGAAATTATTGTAATTGCGTTCGGTCATACTTTTCGCTTGAATTCTCGAAACCAAATTCTGCGTTTGAAGTGCTGTAATTTGTGCGTTTGAAGTAACTTGCGGCGTGTATGAATTAATGTCCGTGTCGAACGAAACGTATCTGTAAGAAGCATTTACGCGAAGTTTTTCTGAAATAACGCCGCGAAAATCGAGTGCGCCCCAAGCCGTTTCTTCGATTCTACGACCGCCCGAAAGATTGACATCGAGCGGCGAAAAATCGCTTTCGTTTATCTCGCGCAAACCGTCGTTCGTCCGTAATGATGTTGTCGGAGAAACAACAACTCCGCCGCCGTATGGACGAAAATAACGCGTCCATTGTGCGCTCGGCGTGAGCAAATATCTTCCTTCCTTGTCCAATTTGATCGCCACAGAAGCGTTTGCGTAACGATTACGGTCGAGCGTGTCTTTCGTGAAATAATTCATATTTTCAACAGTGAAAAGCGTTCGATACAAAAATCGGTCGTTTCCGAAAATCTTTCCCGTCGAATCGAAATCGATTCCCGTCAACGTACGTTCGTCGAGCGAAACGCCGTTGCCGTTATAACCGCCGCCGCGCAGATCGACGCGCGTGAAATAGTTTTCCTGCGGTTTTTTAGAAACTAAATTGATAAATCCGCCGGGTGCGCCCGAAGAACCGTAAACCAAACCCGCCGGACCGCGCAAAACGACGGCTTCTTCGATGCCGAACATACTTGCGCCGAATCCGCCGCTGCCGACGTTGATGCCCGTAAATCCGTCGAGCCGTGTGTCGTCGGGAAGCATTCTGTAGCCGCGCGAATAAAAATGATAACTGCCGTTGCGGTAACTGTTTTGCGTCGTGCCGGGAACGTAATTTAAAACGTCCGAAACTTGTCTGAAATTCTGTTCCGTAATTCTTTTTTCACCGATCACGCTCACACTGCGCGGCGTTTCGTGCAGTGAAACAGGCAGTTTCAGCGTCGATTCGACCGCCGCTTCCGCGCTGTCCATCACGATCGTAACCGTTTCGCTGACTTGTCCGGCTTGCATCG
>DAITPE010000199.1:0-9394 GCA_036833775.1 Pyrinomonadaceae bacterium
GGTCTTTACGATGTCAACACGATTCCGCTTCCCGTCGATTTCGGCACGACGCCGAAAGCACTTCCGGGCGCGCCCGAAATCTCTATCGCGCCGCGCAACGCCGATCTTTTTATCGGCAGAGAATCAACACCCGAACTTTCACGCGAAATGAAACGTGCTTATTGGGCGAGCGTGAGCTTTATGGACGCGCAAGTCGGTCGCGTGATGGACGCGCTGGAAAAAAACGGTTTGAAAGACAACACGATCGTTGTTTTCTGGGGCGATCACGGTTATCATCTCGGCGAAAAAGGAAAATGGTCAAAGGCTTATTCGCTTTACGAAATCGGTTTGCGCGTTCCGCTGATCATTGCCGTGCCGAATCAAAAAGCCGATTCGACCAAGCGCATTGTCGAATTGGTCGATCTTTATCCGACTTTAGCCGAACTTTGCGGTTTGCCGAAGCCCGCCAATGTTTCGGGGCACAGCATCGCAAAATTGCTGAAAAATCCGAAAGCCGATTTCGATCAGCCCGCTTACAGCGTGACGGAATATCGCCAATCTTTCGGAAAATCGGTCAGAACATCGCGTTGGCACTACGTCGAATGGGACGAAGGAAAATCCGGCGCGATGCTTTACGAACATCCGAAAGACGCGTTGGAACTAAAAAATCTGGCAAACGATCCGAAATACGCTAAAGTCGTCGCTGAAATGAAGCATCTTTTGGCTAAAATGCCGACGAGGAATTGAGGGATGAGGGATGAAATTTGAGGGATGAAAATTGTCGGTTTAGTTTCTCACACATTTGGCTTAAAATGTTTCTCAATTAACTCGATGAAAACGTTTATTTCGCTAACTTTTATTTTAGTTTGGAGCATTTTCTGCTTTGCTCAAACTCCGACACCGACTTTGCCGCCGACGCTGAAACTCGAAAATGGTTTCAGCGAATATCAAACGCCCGATTTCACCGTAAAACTCGAAAAATCTTCGCAAACCGTTGTTTCGCTCGCGCCGAAAAACGAAGGCGGTTTCGATTTTTTGCCGTTCGATCGTTTGGAAAAACGCGCCGCAAACGGTTTTTATCAGCTCGGCGACGTTCGTTTCAGCGTTCGCGTGAAAGGTGAAACTGATTGGAAAAATTATTCGACCGCCGAAAATCGAAAACCCGTTTCGATTTTGCCTTCGGTCAATTTTGAAATTTCTTCAGCTGATCTTTCCGCGTCATTGCCGGATGATTGTCCGGTTCAAGTTTCTCGAAGATGGTTAGATTTCAATGGAAAACTCATTTTAAATTTCGTTTTTACAAATAAAACCGACAAACCTTTGGAAATCGGCTCGCTCGGCATTCCGCTTCCTTTCAACAATATTTTGACCGACAGAAGTTTGACCGAAGCGCACGAAAAATGTTCGTTTTCCGATCCGTATATCGGACAAGATGCGGGCTATGTTCAAGTCACTCGGCTGAAAGGAACGGGAAAAGCGTTGCTCGTCGTGCCGCACGGAAAAACGCCGTTCGAAGCGTATCAGCTTTTACCCGAACCGATGCGCGTCGCGCAGACTTTTGAAGGAACTTTCGAATGGCTCGTGCATTCAAAAGCCGATGCGGAAACGAAATGGAAAAACGCAAAGCCTTGGAATGAAGCGACTTCCGCGATTCTCGCGCCGAATGAAACGCGCTCTTTCGGACTAGAATTTTTGCTTTCCGAAAATGTCCGCAGCATCGAAAAGACTTTAGAGAAAAATTTGCGTCCCGTCGCGGTCGGAATTCCGGGTTACATTTTGCCGAACGACGTTGAAGGAAAACTTTTTTTGAAACACTCCGCAAAGATTGAAAATATTGACGTTGAGCCGAAAAAAGCCGTCACCGTTGCTTACGGAAATGTAACTAAAAATGGTTGGGAAGTTCTGAAAATCACGCCGAACGGTTGGGGTAGAGTGCGTCTTTCCATCAAATATACCGACGGAACTTTGCAGACGATTCATTATTATTTGACGAAATCCGCTGAAAATACGGTTGCCGATTTTGGGAAATTTCTTTTTACGAAACAATGGTTTGAAAGTCCGAATGATCCTTTCGGGCGCAGTCCGTCCGTTATTAGTTACGACCGCGAAATGGATAAACAAGTCGAGCAAGACAATCGCGCTTGGATTGCAGGACTCGGCGACGAAGCCGGTTCGGGTTCGTGGCTTGCGGCGGGAATGAAGGAAATTGTTCAACCTAACGCATCGGAAATCGCAAAATTTGAAAGATTTATCGACGAAGTTTTGTGGGGAAAACTGCAATATAACGGAGGCGAAAATAAATTCGGCGTGCGGAAAAGTCTGTTTTATTACGACGCAAATTTGCCGAATTACCAATACAACAAAGATTTTAATTGGACAACTTGGGCGAGTTGGAAAAAAGATCAAGCCGAATCTGTCGGTCGCGGCTATAATTATCCGCACGTTGTCGCCGCTTATTGGGCAATGTATCGCGTCGCGCGGAATAACGAAAAACTCGTCAAAAATCACGCTTGGGATTGGTATTTGAATCAGGCTTTTGAAACTACGAAGTTTGCTTTCAGCCGAAAATCGGACGGAAAATATCGCGTCGATTATGTCGAACTCGGTCTGATGGAAGGAACGATCTTTCTCGAACTTTTGAAAGACTTAAAACGCGAAGGTTTAACGGAAAAAGCCTTTGAAATCGAAAAATTGATGAAGGAACGCGCCGACGTTTGGAAAACGGAAGAATATCCGTTTTTGAGCGAAATGGCGTGGGATTCGACGGGACAGGAAGAAGTTTATAATTGGTGTAAATATTTCGGTTACGACGATAAAGCGCAGGTTTCGCTCAATTCGATTCTGGGCTATATGCCGACGATTCCGCATTGGGGCTACAACGGAAATGCACGGCGTTACTGGGATTTTCTTTACGGCGGAAAACTGCGCCGCATCGAACGGCAAATTCATCATTACGGTTCGGGATTGAACGCGATTCCGGTTTTGGATTCATTTCGCGCCAATCCAAACGATTTTTACTTGCTCCGCGTCGGTTATGGCGGAATGATGGGAGCGTTGTCGAATATCGATCAGGAAGGCTTTGCCTCAACCGCGTTTCATACTTTTCCCGACACTTTGAAATGGGACGGATACAGCGGCGATTACGGTCCGAATTTTTTCGGACACGCCGTAAATTCGGCAACTTATATCGTCAATCACGAAGAATTCGGCTGGCAAGCATTCGGTGGAAATGTTGAAATAAAAGGCGATTCGGTAAAAATCAAACCCCTCGACGCGTTGCGGCAGAGAATTTATCTCGCGCCGTTCGGTTTATGGCTGACTTTGGACGCAGGGAAGTTTGCAGAAATTGAGATCAATCAAAAAACTAAGGTTTTGCGCGTCGGTTTTTCGCCTGCAAATGCGAATACAAAAGTGGCAAGACTGCGAATCGAACAGCCTGCAAAAATTAAAGGAATCGGTAAGTTAAAGCTTGTCGGAAATTACAAGATCGAACGCGAAGCATTTAACATTCCGCTCGGAAAAACAGTTAAATGGATTGAAATAAAATAGAGAAAATTATGAATGAAAATAACTTAGACCGCCGCGCATTTTTGCAGATCGCATCAATCGGAACGCTCGGTTTGGCGTTTCCAAAATCATTTTTCGGTCAAACGAAAAATTCCTCTGTTCCGCAAACCGCTGCGCCTTTTTCGCTTGAATCGGTTCGTTTGAAACCTTCGCCGTTTCTTGATGCGGTCAGTGCGAATTTGAAATATTTGCATAAACTCGAAGCCGACCGATTTTTGCATAATTTTCGCGTTCACGCTAATTTGAAACCGAAAGGCGAGGCTTACGGCGGTTGGGAAGCCGACACGATTGCGGGACATTCGCTAGGACATTATTTGACGGCTTGCGCTTTGATATATGCGCAGACTGGCGACGAAGAATGTAAAAAACGCGCCGATTATATCGTTGACGAACTCGCCGAATGTCAAAATGCGGCAGGCGACGGTTATGTTTCGGGTTTTCAGCGCAAAAAAGGCGATGTTACCGAAGACGGAAAAGTGATCTTTGCCGAGATGGAAAAAGGCGAAATTCGCTCGGCAGGCTTTAATTTGAACGGTTCGTGGGTTCCTTTTTACACTTGGCACAAGCTTTTTTCGGGACTTTTCGCGGCGCACGAATTTTGCGGAAACGAAAAAGCTTTGAATGTTGCGGTAAATTTGGGTGGTTTTATCGACAAATTTTTTGCCAAAATCAATGACGAACAGCTCGAAAAAATATTGAATTGCGAACACGGCGGAATAAATGAATCTTTTGCCGAACTTTTTGCGCGAACAAAAGATAAACGCTGGCTCGCGCTTGCTGAACGCATTCGTCATCACAAAACACTCGATCCGATTTTTGCGAAAGAAGATAAATTACCCGGACTTCACGCCAACACGCAGATTCCGAAAATCATCGGTCTGGCGCGGATTTATGAACTGACGAAAGACGAAAAATACGCGAATGCGGCAAACTTTTTCTGGCAAAATGTGACGACGAATTATTCTTACGTGATCGGCGGAAATTCCGACCGCGAACATTTTCAAGCCGCAAATTCGCTTTCAAAATACATTACCGACCAAACGTGCGAATCTTGCAACACCTACAATATGTTGAAGTTGACGCGTCATTTATTCGGAATGAACCCAACTTCCGCGTATTTCGATTATTACGAACGCGCACATTTCAATCATATGCTCGCGCATCAAAATCCGAACAATGGAAAATTTGCGTATATGATTCCGTTGATGTCGGGCGCGGCGCGGGAATGGTCAACCGAATTCAACGATTTTTGGTGCTGTGTCGGTTCAGGGATGGAAAGCCATTCAAAACACGGCGAATCGATCTATTGGAAATCGGGCGAAAATCTGCTCGTCAATCTTTTTATTCCGTCAACGCTCGATTGGAAGGAGAAAAATGCAAAATTCGAGCTTTCGACCGAATATCCGAAAGCCGACGAAGTCGTTTTGAAAGTTGCCGAAATCGCTAAATCGTCAAAGTTTTCAGTTTCGATGCGAATTCCGTATTGGTGCGAAAATGCTTCCTTAAAAATTAACGGCAAATCAACGAAAATCGTTAAAGAAAACGGCTATGCAAAGATCGAACGAAAATGGAAAACAGGCGACACGATTTTGCTCAAACTTCCGATGAAACCGCGCATCGAAGCGATCAACGACAACGCAAATATCGTTGCATTGCTCAACGGTCCGCTCGTTTTAGCGGCTGATCTGGGCGAATCGAGTAAACCTTTTTCGGGCGTTGCGCCTGCGCTGGTCGGCGCGAATTTGGTTGCTTCGTTAGTTCCTTCAAACGAATCTTCGACATTTATCGCAAAAGGTGTCGGGCGACCGAATGATTTAATTTTGAAGCCTTTTTATTCGCAATGGGAACGGCGTTCGGCAATTTATTTTCCGAAATTTACGGACGAAGAATGGAAAAAAGAACAGGAAAAAGTCGCCGCTGAAAATGCGCGTTTGAAAGATTTGGAAGCGCGTTCGGTCGATATTATGAAACTCGGCGACGAAGCGGCGGAAAAGCAACATTCGCTCGTTTCAAAGATTTCGTATCCGCTTTCGTATCGAATGAAACAAGGGCGCGACGCGCGTAGCGAAGGTTTTTTCGAGTTTAAAATGAAAACGGTTGACGCGCCTGTCACGCTTCGCGCAACGTATTGGGGCGAAGAAGGAAAACGGATTTTCTACATTTTTATCGACTGCGAAAGAATCGCCACCGAAAATCTCGGCTACAAAAAACAAGGCGAATTTGTCGAAATAGATTACGCGATTCCAAACGAAATTTTGAAAGGAAAGTCGGAAGTTTTGGTCAGATTCGAACCCGAAAAAGGTCACACGGCGGGACCTGTTTTCGGGTGTTTGATCTTTAAGAACGAAAAATGATTGGCTGAGATTTAATCCGACCAAGGCGCGGGTTTGCGAACCCATCTATGATTTTTTAACTCTTCGAGCAGTTCGTCCGAAAGTTTGCCTTTGTCGGAAGCGGCGATGTTCGATTCGACGTGTTTTATTTTTCGCATTCCGGGAATGATCGTCGAAACGTCATCACAACTCAAAATATGCCGCAGAGCCATTTCCGGCATCGTCGAACCTTCGGGAACTAAAGGTTTTAAAGCATCGGCGCGTTCGACCGACGGAATCAGATTTTCTTTCGTAAAATAATGACTGCGCCAATCTTCGGGCGGAAAAGTCGTGTCTTTAGTCAGTGTTCCCGTCAAAGTTCCTTCGTCAAACGGCACGCGCGCGATCACGGCAACATCATTTTCGCGGCAAGCAGGGAAAAGTTCGTCTTCGGGATTTTGGTCGAAAATATTGTAAATTACCTGAACCGAATCGATTTTTCCGCTTTTGACGGCTTTGATTCCGTTCCAAGGTTCCCAACGATTCAGCGAAAGTCCGCAAGCGTGGATCAAACCTTGCCGTTTCAGCGAATCAAGCATATTCGACCAACCGTCGTCGTCTGCCCAATCGTCGTTCCAAGTATGAAGCTGGAGCAGATCGAAACTTTCTAAATCAGCATTTTTCAACGATTTATGCAGAAATTCTTCGATATGTTCGGGCGGATAACATTCTTCCAAACTGTATTCGGGAATCGTCGGATATTGCATATTTTTCGGCGGAATCTTCGTTGCCGTGTAAATCTTTTTGTCCGAATTTTCCTTTACAAGTTTTCCCAACAACGCTTCGCTTCGACCGTTTCCGTAAACATAAGCCGTGTCGAAAAAATTACAGCCGAGATCGACCGCTTTTTGCAACGATTGCAGCGATTCTTCATCGTCCGAACCCGTCCAACCGCCAATTCCCCACATTCCGTAACCGATGTCGGAAACCATCCAATCGGTTCTTCCAAATCTTCTGTATTGCATTTATTTCACTCCTTTTTGTTTCTTTTTCAAGGCTTTAGCGATTGCCTCAGCCACCAGTTTCTGCATAATTTTGTAGCCTTGCTCGTTCGGATGCAAACCGTCGTTTGCAAGCTCGGCTTTCAAAAATCCTTTGTCGTCAACAGTTGCCGAAAAATAATCCAAATAAACCAAACCTTTCTCGTCGCAATAGCTTTTGATCCATTTGTTCAATTCCAAAATTCGCGCCGGCGGACGTTGAACGGTGCGAATTATCGCTTCTCCTTTTGAATTTTTATTGTAATCCGAAACAGGCATAATTGAAGCAAGCACGACATTTATGCCGTTTGCGTGAGCGATTTCAACGATCGAACGAATATTTCCTTGAATAAATTCGTTGCTTTCAACGCCCGTATTCGCCGAAATATCGTTTGTTCCGGCAAAGAAAACCAAAACTTTTGGTTTGTGCGCGACAACATCAGGCTGCATCCGAAGCAGCATTTGCGGCGTTGTTTGACCGCTGATCCCGCGATTTATATACGGCTGATTCGGAAAATATTCAGCCAATTTCCAAAAATCCGTGATCGAATCGCCGAGAAAAACGACGCGATTTTCGCCTTTTTCGGGCGGCTTAACTTCCGAATTCGCTTTTTCGTAACGCGCCAGATTGGCAAAATCATTGTATCGAGCCTGCAAACGATCGGCGCGTTGTTTTTCCAAGGTTAAAGCATCCGGCGTCGGCGTCGGTGTTTGTGCAAATGTTGAAACTGCACAAGTTAGAATTAATAAAAAAAGTATCTTTTTCATTTATTTTTCAGTTCCTATCGAATAATTTACAGTATTTAAAGCTTTCGGGTTTGTCGCCGTCAAGACAATTCGTTTAATTTCGCGTCCGTTCCATTTTGTCTTAAAACTCGAATATTCCGCGCCGTCTGTCGAAGGTTTTTCAATCGAAACCGTCCATATTTTCGCATCATAATTTAAGACCGCGATTTTTCCCGACGGCGTTTTTAGTTTGATTTTACCGCTTTCCGATAAATCTACATCGCAAACAGACATAAAAATTTGTTGGAGCGATTTTGGACTAATTAACGAAAAATCGTCGTAAATTTCTACCGTTTCGTTTGAACGATTCAGTTTGACCGTTCGATTCCAAAAATTAATTCCCGCGTCTTTCGGATAAGCCTCGGCAATATTCATTTTCAGCGACGAATCTTTTTCATTGTAAACAACCTCTTTCGCGGCAAAATTTCTCCCGTCTTTTTGCCCGAAATTGTTGATAATCGGCAAATTATGAAATTCGGATTTTGTAAACCAAAGCTCGTAACGCTTGCTCGAAAAAGTTTTCGCCGTGTAATTTCCGCGTCCCGAATCAATTATTAGCGGTTCGTTATTCAAATAAACGATAAAATCGCCGACATCGTTATGATTATGACTTTCGGCATTATGTCCGGCGTGTGTTGCGAGAAAAAGTCCCGATTTCGTGCGCGTGGTCATCACTTGAATGTCGTTAAACCAAGCGTTTTGAATCGGTTGATAATCGCTTTTTTGCGCGGAAATTTCCTTGATCGTCAGCAAATCGAAAAGATGCCGAGTTCTAAAAAATCCTAGTTCGTGAAAAGTTTCGCCGTCGTATTTTTTGGGACTCGCAAAATGAGTTCCGAAAGACATCAAAGTTCTATCGTTCAATGCTTTACCGAAACGATAAAGCACAAAACCGTCAACCGAAAATTTCGGATCGGCATCGGCAAAATTCACGAAATAATCGTCGGCGATATGAACTTTGTAAATATACGAAGCCATTTTCCCGATCAAAGGTTCGTCGTAAATCTTGATCTTTCCGTTTGAAACGCTGTCGAGCAATTCCAATGAATCAAAAACGCTCGCGCCCGCCGCAAACCAATAACTCGGACCTTCATCGCATCCGCCGTCTTCGCCCAAACCGTTCAAATAAATGTCGAGATATTTCAAATATAAAGACAAATTTTCGGCGCGTTTCGTTTCGTCTTTTTCAATTAAAAGATTTGCCGTCAACACATTGGAAATTATCCACGGATTCCAGTTGTTTACTTGAGTTTTCGGGTTGAGCCAGTTGTATCTTTTCTGGTCTTTGATCGGCTCGAAAAGTTTTGCGGAAGTTTCCGCATAAATTCGTTTTCTCAGAAGCGGCGAAACTTTATCGAGCTTTTCGCCGACAAAATAATCGGTCAATGCGAGCGTTGCCGCAGTTTCCGCCGTAAAAAGATCGACCGTGTGATCTTCAGCATCGGGCAAACCGCTTTTTGCCTTTTGAATTCCTAAATGCGCCGGAACACCCCAGTAAGTTTCTTCGCAAATCGCCCAGACATAATTGGCAATCGCATCGCTGAAACGTCCTTTGTTTTCAACGCTTTCAGCCAAAACCAAATTCATCAGATTTTTGCGCCGCGCAAAAGAAACGGCTTCATAATTCGAACGATTTCCGTTGCGGACGTATTCCAAAATCAGCGTCGCGGTATAATTTGGGATTTCCTTTTTTGCGGTTTCTTCGGCTTT
>DAITPE010000200.1:0-9362 GCA_036833775.1 Pyrinomonadaceae bacterium
AACTTTATTATGAAATTTATTTCAGGTAAAGGTCTGAAACAAATTATCTCCGAGCAATAGGATATTTTGCTAAAAAATGTTAAAAAATGCTGTTTTATCTTAAAAAATACGTGACAAACTTAATAAATATGTGCATAATGTTAAGTGGCTTCGGTTTCACGGAGAAAGCCCTTGCCAAAACGCAATCCCGAAAAACCGCAAATTCCTACTTAAAAATCAAAGATAGTTTTTCAAAGTTATGCAGAAATATTTTGTATTACGCAATAAAATAGCCGGAATTTTCTCAATTTCCCTTATTTTTACTCTCAACATTCTGGCGCAAATGCCTTCGGTCAAAGTTCCGCAGCAAACTCAGCAAAGACCTGTGACGCAAGCGATGATTCCGCCGGCAGAAGATAACACCATTTATTATCTGGTGCTTGTTTTTTTGTTTATCGGTCTGGGCGGCGCACTTTTTTGGTGGTATAAAACCAAAAACGCGGTCAAAGCCGAAGATGATCCGAAAAAGAATAAAAAACAGAAAGGAAATGAACCGGTCGATGCCGACAAGGAAATGGAATGGTTTCGCAAACATCAAAATGTAATTGCGAAAGATCGCGGAAAATATCCGAAGCGATTGCCGAAAACCAGCAATGTTTTGAATAAAAAACCGGTCGTCGAAGAAGAATTGGTCGAAGAAAGTATCGAAGTCGCAGTTTTGCGTGAAAAAATGCAGAAAAAAGAGTTTTTGCATCTTCCAATCAATACTTTTTCGGAATTGAAACCGTCGAAAACTTACCAACTTTTGCCGATCTCGAATAACACGGATTTGATGAGTGCGGTCGAGCAAGCGAGCGACGAATTTGAAGAAGACGAAGAAGTCCGCGATCTTGCGGTCAGGGTTTTAGCGGCTTTTAAAACCAGAAATTCGGTCGAGTCGCTCGGGCAAATCGCACTTTACGATCTTTCGTCCAACCTTCGTTCAAAAGCGGTTTCGATTCTTTCGGATTTCGATCACGAATCTGTTTTTGAAACGATCTTGCTTGCTTGTGCCGATCCGACGCGCGAAGTCAGAGCGGCGGCGGCTCGCGGACTTTTCCGTTTGAGCTTCGACCGCGCCGATGCTTGGACGCGAATTGCCGAAACCAACGACGAATTCAGAATGCGTCAAGCCGCGCGAGCCGCAAGCGAAGCCGATCTCGTTTATCGATTGTTTGACCGACTCGTTCACGAAGACAAAAAGATCGCGTATGAAGCTTTTGCATTCGTAACGCTTTTGATCAAAGCGGGCGAAACCGAAAAAGTTTTTGAAGCGATTGAAAATCATCAAGATTCAAATGTGAAAAAATCACTTTTACACGTCATCGAAACGACCAAAGACAGTTCGGCTTTGGACGGACTTTACACGATGCTTGAAAAAAATAACTTTTCCGAAGAACTTCGTGCCGAAATCGACAAAACAATTCAAGCCGTCGGTTTGGTTGCCGCTTAAAACTACAAATCAGCTATTTTGAATTAAGAATCTGAGAGAAATTTCAGATTCTTTTTTTATGAAATAGTTGTTTCATCTGTGAAATGTTTTTGCTTTATTGACTTCATTTTATAACTTAAAAAAGGTAAAATTTATAAAATGAAATTCAATTTAGTTTCCGAAAATCAACCGAAAGGCGATCAGCCGGCAGCAATCGAACAAATCGTCAGCGAGCTAAACGCAGACACGAAAAATCAGGTTTTACTCGGCATCACGGGAAGCGGAAAAACATTCACGATCGCGAATGTGATTCAGCAAGTTCAACGTCCGACACTCGTTTTGGCGCACAACAAAACGCTCGCGGCACAACTTTATCAGGAATTTAAAACATTCTTTCCCGAAAATTCGGTTGAATATTTCGTTTCTTATTACGATTATTATCAGCCCGAGGCTTATGTTCCCGCGTCCGATTTGTATATCGAAAAAGAAGCGACGATCAACGACGAAATCGATCGTCTGAGACTTTCGGCAACGCGTGCGCTTTTCGAACGGCGCGATGTTATCGTCGTTTCGTCCGTTTCCTGCATTTACGGTTTGGGCGACCCGGACGCCTATTTCGGTATGCTCGTTTTTCTCGAACCCGGACAAACTTTGAAACGCGACGAATTGATTCAACGCCTTGTCGAACTTCAATACGAACGCACGAACGTCGATTTCGAACGCGGGACTTTTCGTGTGCGCGGCGATGTGGTCGAAATTTATCCTTCGTATCAGGAAGACGCTTATCGAATCGAATTTTGGGGCGATGAGATCGACGGGATTTATACGATCGATCCATTGCTCGGTGAAGTCAAAAAGAAACACGATTCGCGCTTGCCGATCTATCCGAAATCGCATTATGTGATGTCGAAACCGACGATCAAACGTGCAATCAAAACCATCAAACAAGAACTCGATTGGTGGGAAGAAGAACTCATCAAACAGGGAAAACTAGTCGAATCGCAAAGGCTTCACCAACGCACGATGTATGATCTCGAAATGATAAAAGAGATGGGATTTTGTCGCGGAATCGAAAATTATTCGCGCCATCTGACGGGTAAATCTGCCGGAGAAGCTCCGCCGACACTTTTAGATTATTTGCCGAAAGATTCGATCATCGTGATCGACGAATCGCACCAAACCGTTCCGCAATTGGGCGCGATGTATAAAGGCGACCGTTCGCGTAAGGGAACTTTGGTCGAATACGGTTTTCGTCTGCCGTCGGCTATGGATAATCGTCCACTTTCGTTTGAAGAATTTGAAGCCAGACGCGGACAGACGATCTTCGTTTCGGCAACGCCGGGAAATTTCGAACTCGAACAATCCGAAGGCGAAGTAGTCGAGCAAATTATTCGTCCGACGGGTTTGCTCGATCCGGTCGTCGAGGTTCGTCCCGTGCGCGGACAAATTGACGATTTGCTCAATGAATGCCGCGTCAGAACTGAAAAGAACGAACGCGTTTTGGTGACGACTTTGACGAAGAAAATGGCGGAAAGTTTGAGCGAATATTTTTCCGAGGTCGGCGTAAAAGTCAATTATCTTCATTCGGACATCGACACTTTGGAACGCATCAGGATTTTGCGCGATTTACGGCGCGGTGAATTTGACGTTCTCGTCGGCATCAACCTTCTGCGCGAAGGTTTGGATTTGCCCGAAGTTTCGCTCGTTGCAATTTTGGATGCCGACAAAGAAGGCTTTCTGCGTTCCGAACGCAGTTTGATTCAAACGATCGGACGCGCGGCGCGAAATGCGGAAGGCAAAGCGATTTTGTATGCTGACAAAATCACGCGTTCGATGAAACTGGCGATCGACGAAACCGAACGGCGCAGAAAAGTGCAGGAAAAATACAACGAAGAAAACGGAATCACGCCGCAAACGATCGTTAAATCTATCGAATCGACGCTCGTGACTGCGTATGAAGCCGATTATTTCAAAGTTCCGCTCAATCTCGACGCGTTTGAAGAATATTCGCCGCGACAAATTAAAGAAACGATCTCGCAATTGGAGAACGAAATGCGCGAAGCGGCAAAAAATATGAAATTCGAGCAAGCCGCCGAAATTCGTGATAGATTAAAATATTTGCAGGACAGACAATTGCAGTTGAGTTAGGAGATTGGAACGCGGATTGATTCAAGAAATCATCAATTTAAGTCATTGAACACTTTTATTTGATAAACGAAACCGCAGATTTACACAGATAAACGCGGATTTTAATTAGATTTTATCCGCGTTTATCTGTGTAAATCTGCGGTTTCATAAAAATTAATTAGTTTCTTAAATTCTGTCCAATCCGCGTTCCAAAAAAGTAAAATTTTCTATGCAAGTAAAGACACAATTAGACGAAATTCAGGATTATTTGACCGATGCGAGCAATATGCAGGGCGGTTTTGCGGAGAAATTGTTTGTTCCCGAAACGACTTTGGAGATTTCGGAAATATTAAAGGAAGCAAACGAGAAGAATATTGCCGTGACAATTTCGGGAGCGCGCACGGGAACTGTCGGCGGCGCGATTCCGTTTGGCGGTTTTGTCGTTTCGTTGGAGAAATTTAACAAAATTAAGTCGATCGATAAAGAAACGCTTTCCGCGACGGTCGAAAGCGGCGTTTCTTTGATCGATTTTCAGAAAGCAGTCGAAGCGGAAAACCTTTTTTATCCGCCCGATCCGACCGAATGGAGCTGTCAGCTTGGCGGAACGGTTGCGACGAATGCTTCGGGCGCACGAAGTTTTAAATACGGTGCAACGCGTAATTTTGTAGCGGCTCTCGAAATCGTTTTAGCGAGCGGCGAAATCGTTAAATTGAAACGCGGCGAGATTTTTTCGGACAACGGATTTATTGAAATTACACTTGAAAACGGCAAAACGATCAAAGCGAAACTTCCAACATACGAACAGCCCGACGTTCGGAAAAATACGAGCGGATATATTTCCGGTGAAAAGATCGACGCGATCGATCTGTTTATCGGAAGTGAAGGAACGCTCGGAATTATTACCGAGATCGAGTTGAAAGTGTTGCCGAAACCCGCATCTTTTTTCAGCGGAATCATCTTTTTTGAAGACGAAACGAATCTTTTGAATTTCGTCAACGAAGCGCGGGAAAGATCATTTTCGACTAGGAGACAAAGCGACACAGAGACAGCGCGAAAAAACGAAATTGACGCTTCTTTGATCGAATATTTTGATGAAAACGCTTTGAAATTCATCAGCGAAAAGTTTCCCGAAGTTCCCGAAAATGCAAAAGGCGCGATATTTTTTGAACAGGAAACCAATTCTGAAAACGAAGATGCGCTTTTGGAAGCTTGGAACGAACTTTTGGAGAAAAACGGTGCCGATCTGGAAAAATCTTGGTTCACCACGACCGAGCAAGACCGCGAAAAAATGCGTGCATTTCGACACGCTTTGCCGGTTTCGGTCAATGAACGCATCGTTAAATACAAAATGAAAAAAGTCGGAACCGATATGGCTGTGCCGGATGCCAATTTCGCTTCGTTCTTGCGTTTTTACAAGGAAAAATTGGACGCTTCGGGTTTGGAATACGTCATTTTCGGGCATATTGGCGACAATCATCTGCATGCGAATATGATTCCGAAAGATAATGCTGAAGCAGAAAAGGCGCGGCATCTCTACGGACGTTTTATCGCGCAAAGCATAATGCTCGGCGGGACAATTTCCGCCGAACACGGCATCGGAAAACACAAAAGTAAATACCTTTATGTGCAATACGGCGAAAGATATTTGAACGAAATGGCAGAACTAAAACGCGCTTTCGACCCGAAAGGAATTTTAGGGCGCGGAAATATGTTCGATGCGAAGTTTTTAAATATCTAAAACTTGATAGAATCATTGCTGTAACTGTGAAATAAATAGTAAATAATAATAAGGAAACATTTAAAAAGAAATGATCAAAGGAATACTTTTCGATTTCAACGGCGTTATTATCGACGATGAGCCTATTCAGATGAAGGCTTATCAAGAAGTGCTTAAAAAAGAGGAAATCGAGCTTTCGGAAGAAGAATATCGTTCGTGTTTCGGAATGGACGACATTACTTTTGTCGAAGCGGCTTACACGCGCGCGGGAAAAACGCCCGAAACTAACAAAGTTTTGGCGCTGACACAGGCGAAAACGGCGCGTTGGCGCGAATTGATTGCCGACGAACTGCTGATCTTTGAAGGCGTTGAGAATTTTGTGCGTAAAATGGCGCAGGATTTTGCGCTCGGCATCGTTTCGATGGCTAAACGCGAAGAGATCGAATACGTTTTGGAACGCGCCGACCTCAAAGATTGCTTTGCGGTGATCGTTTCGGCGGAAGATGTGTCCATTTGCAAGCCCGATCCCGAATGTTACCGCATCGGATTTTCCAAATTAGACCTTTATCGAAACACGCACGGGCGTTTGCCGATGAATCACAAAGATTGTTTGGTCATCGAAGATACTCCGGCGGGAATTTTGGCGGCAAAAGGTGCAGATTTAATGACTTTGGGCGTGACGAATTCGGTCACGGCGGAAGAATTACGCGCCGCCGGTGCTGATTCCGTTGCGAAAAACTTGAATGATTGGATGCCGGAGTCGGTTCGCAGAGTTTTTGTTTAAGAAATCTTTTCAACGCAAAGGCGCGAAGATGCAAAGGCGCAAAGTTTTAAATTGAAAAAGACTGAAATACGTTGAATTTGTAACAAAATGTAGTGTATTTCGTTACTTTTTAAATAATCTTTGCGCCTTTGTTTCTTTGCGTCTTTGCGTTAAAAAACGAATATGTCAGAACATTTTATAAATATCGAAGATGCGCGGGCGGATTTGCTCGCTTGTGCGGCGTTTTTGGGTGAAATTATCAAAAGTGCGGACGGTCATTCGGAAGCGATGAACGCTGTCGTGCCTTATTATCTCGAAAAAGGCGAAGTCGATCTCGCCGCCGAGTTTGCAAATACGGTTGACGATCCTTTTTCGCGTGACAAATTGCTGATCTTGGTCGCCGAAAAATGCGCTTCGATCGATGACGACGAATATGCTTTGCAACTCGTCGAAGCCGTCGAAGATTACGGTTTGCAATTGCAAGGTTTGGAAAAGTTGGTGCAGCAAAAAGCGTTTAAAGGCGATTTTGATAAAGCATTCGATTTCGCCGACCGCTTACAGCACAACGAATTTGCACACGCCGAGATCGCGATTCGCAAAGCATCAGCCGGAGATGAAACCGGCGCGGCGGAAATTATCGAAAATATCGAATTTCCAAGCGCAAAAGTCGCCGCTTTTGTATCGATCGCGGCTAATTTAATTGCAAAAGAATCCAATGAAAAAGCGGTCGAATTACTTAATAACGCCGCGTCGGAAAGTTTGAACATCGAACACGCCGAGGAAAAGATTCGCGCATTAAATGACATCGGCAATTTGTTCATCGAAGCGAAAAGAAACGACCGCGCGATCGAAACATTCGACAAAGCAAAGTCGGAAGCGGTTAAACTCGACAATACGCACAAAGATTATTTGCTTGCATCGGCTTCGCTCGGCTTTTTCAAAGCAGGTTCGGTCGATCTTGCAGACAGAACGCTCGATCTCGTGGCGGACAAAACGCAGATTTCGTCGGTTTTAGTCGGGTTTTCGCGTGAATATTGGTCGAAAGACGAGAAAAACGAAGCGGTCGAAGCTTTAGAAGAAGCTTACGCCGTCCTCAAATCGCAACACGAACGCGAAACGCGCGACAGTAAAGCCAAATTCGGTTTATTAACAACGATCGCCGTTCAATTCGCACAATACGAAAAGCCCGAACGCGCTCTCGAAATTGCACAAACTAACCCTTCCGAATCGGAAGAAACCTCGGCTTTACAGCAAATCGCGCAAGTTTACGCATTGCGCGGCAAAGACGATCTGATCGAGCAAACTTTGAAGGCGATTCGCGAAGATTCCGATAGAATGTTTGCTCAAATTGCCGTTTCCGATGCCAAAGAACGTATCGAAAAGCGCGAAGATGCCGTGAAATTTCTCACCGAAGCCGCAAATTTAGCCGAAACCGTTCCGCAATTATCGTTGCGTTCGTCGGCTTTAAACGAAATCGCCGCGAGATTCATCAAATACGGCAATAAAGAAAAAGCGCGTGAGCTTTCACACGAAAATCTTGAAATAATCGAAGAAATCCGCGACGACAGTATCCGCTCGGTCGCGCTGGCAAATCTTTCGGAAGTCTATACGGCAGGTAATTTCGAGTTGAACGAAGCAGAAAAAACGACACTTTACACGATGATTCGCAAAGCGGAAATGTAGTTTGAAACAACGATTGACGCGGATTAGCACGGATTATTTTTTATGAAAGAAGAATTATTATATTCGGATTTAACATATAAAATAATTGGTTTTTCGATGAAAGTTCATAACACTTTGGGCAACGGATTCTTGGAAAAAGTGTATGAAAATTCGTTAATGATTTTATTTCGACGTGCCAGAATTAAAGCAGAACAGCAAGTTCCGATCAAAGTCTGGTTTGAAGGTGAAGTCGTCGGCGATTATATCGCAGACATTTTGGTCGAAGATAAAATAATCCTCGAATTAAAAGTTGCCGAAAAGATTTCTGACGTTTTCAAAGCTCAGACTTTGAATTATCTCAAAGCAACAAAGCTCGACGTGGCTTTGATACTCAACTTTGGCGGCAAAAGCCTTGAACATTTTCGTTTAATCAACAAGTTCAAAGACGATTCATCAGCTAAAATAGACACGAGTTGGATGACAAAATAATCCGTGAAAATCTGCGTTAATCGTTGTTTCAAAACAAATCTTTATTAATTAAATCTTCAAACTTATCGCGTTCACGAATCAATTCGACTTCGCCGTTTTCTTTGGTGAGAACGACGCAGGGTAAAAAGCGACCGTTGTATTGAAACATTTGGGCGATGGAATATGCACCGCAGTTTAATAATGCAAGGACTTCATTCGGTTTGATCGATGCAGGAAGCAGACGATAATCGGGCAAGCGTCCTTCGCCTTCGATGTCGAAATAAACGTCGCCGCCGTCGCACAAAGGTCCGGCGATTTTATACGGGAAATTCGCGTCTTCATTCGCACGTTCGGCGGAAATCAAATGATAATACCATTTATAAGTTTCCATCGATAAGAGCAAATTAAAGCCCGCATCGGTCAAAAGCCAGAAATCAGTGGCGAGTTGCGAGTTGTGAGTTGCGAGTTGTAAGTCTTTGTCTTCGACTTTGGACTTTGGACTTTGGACTTTGGACTTTTCTACCGGTCTTTGTTTAGTATTGTGAACCGTCGTCAAACAAATTCCCGCATCGGCGATCACGCTTCTGCCGGGTTCGATGAGCAATGTAATATCTTTTAACAATTCCGAGGCATCGGAAGCTTCGGCGGCTTTTTTTACTTCTTCCCAAGCGTTGGAAATCGCGTCGGAAGGCTCAAAATCGGCGGAAAACAGATCGCGCTGAGCGTTTGGAAAGTCGGAATCTTGCGAATTGTCGCGCAGATAATTGACGGGAAAACCGCCGCCCAAGTTTAAATGCTTTAGTTTGATGCCCGTCGTTTTATAGATCGTTTCGAGATTTTCAAAAAGTGCGCGTAATGCGTCCGCATAAGGCGCGGATTCGGGATTTTGCGAACCGATATGCAGATGAACGCCGCACATATCGAGATATTCGGAATCTTTGTATTGATGAAACGCCGACAATGCTTCATCCGGCATCATCCCGAACTTGGAAGTTAAAAGTGCAGTCTGCAAACCCGAATGAGTTTTCGTTTCGATTTCGGGAACAAGGCGCAAACTGACATTGGCACGTTTATCCAAACGCCGCGCTGTTTCTTCAATCAAAGATAATTCGCTGAGAGAATCGACCTGAATCGCATAAATTCCCGCGTTTATGGCAAGTTCAAGCTCCCAAACC
>DAITPE010000201.1:0-9342 GCA_036833775.1 Pyrinomonadaceae bacterium
AAACTCGAAACTTGAAACTTGAAACTTACTGCGTATCGATGACCGATTCGATCTGATTTTCGATCGTGTCGGGAACATTTGCAAAGAAATTGTAACCCGTCATCGATTCGACATAATCGACGCTCACGCGATATTGTTTCCAATCCGAAACGACCGAATTATTGTTCGGCATAAAAACCGCAATCGTTCTCGTTGAAGCAGTTACACGCGAAACGTCGTTCGTTCCCGAAGGCAAAACAATGATAACTTTCCAAGTGTATGTCGGAACGGCGATGTTTCCGTTATTGATGTAGCCGGAAACGCCTTGACCGCCGGAAATGATATAAAGTTCGTTGCCGGCTGTGACGAGCGAACGCGAATAATTTTCGAGATTTGCCCACGTAACTTGGTTATTTGTCGGAGCTTGCGGGATCATATTCGTCATCAAAAACGTCGCCGAATTATTTGCGACCGAACTCGTTCTGTCTGCCGACGGACACATATGTCCGCGATCGTAGCCCGAACCGGAATAGCTCGTTGCACCAACTTGATACCAACCAGCCGGAAGCGAAGTGTCGGCACGAAAATCATCTTGGCGCGGTGTCGAACCGATCCACGAAGAATCAAGATGCCATGAAACCCAGTTAGGAATGCGGTTTCCGTTGTTGTATGAAAGCACGTATTGCGGTTTTTCCATCAGATAATTCAACGGTGTATTTATATCCGTGACGGCATTTGACGGATTTCCCATCGTCAAATGAACGCTCGTCGAACCGCCGCCACCGCCGCCGCCGGTCGAATAACTCGTTGCGGTCACGCTGTCGAGATTGATGCGGTTTGCGCCGCCGGAAATCTTGCGAATCTGAAAACGAACCGCCGAAGCCGTATTGACGGTAAAACTTGCAGTCGAAAGACTTGTCGAATTCGTCGTGACGGTCGAACCGACTTTTGCCCAAGTCGAACCGCTGTTTGCCGATTGCCAGAGTTCCCAAGTGCTTGCGCCGTCCGTTCCGTAAACGGCGTGTTGGATCGTCACGGTTCCTGCGCTGGCAATGTTGAAATTCATCGTCACCAAACCGGAATTTCTGACACGCGCCGACCACGAACCCGTTTTACGGTCGCTCGTCGAATTTCCCGTCAAAGCGTCGTCAAGATTCCAACTTCCCGAACCGAGTGTCACATTTGCGGCAGCGTAAGCCGTTTTTCCGCCTGCTTCAAAACCTTCGCTCAAAGTGTTTTGCGCCTTGGCGAAAACAGTAAAAATGCACACGAATACCAAAACCGACAATGCGGCTGTTATTTTATTTTTCATAAATTTTCCTCTTTTTTATTTTTGGATTGTTTTTTTTCTGGGTAAAACTAAAGAAAAAAACACACCACAGAGCGCAAATTCCACACTCCGGCGTGTTTAAAATTCGGAAACAAAATTTCACTAAACTTCTTTTTCTGAAGCCTGTTCTAATTTTTGTATTACTTGCTAAAAATTCGGGTCTCGTCGGTTACAAAACCCTCATGGAGAAGTTGAGAAAACTATGACTTATTTTTTGTAAATTGGCAACTTACGCGTTTGAAGAGTTAAGAAGAATTTAATGAATTTTATGAAAATTAACACTTAAATTTCGCCCGCAAAAATTTGCAGATGTTTGGAAATGTGATTTGAATCGAACAAAGTTTTGCGTCCGTGTTCGTCGATCAAAAACCAGTTCAAAAGCTCTTCGTTTTTCAGCAGAATCAAATCGGCGTTGTGTTTCGCCATTCCGAAATGCGTAAAACGTGCGGCGGCAAGCGCATTATTTCGCATAAATCCGTCGTTCGGCGTCCGCGTCCAACCCGCTTCGAGCGTCAAACATCTGATTCCTTGACGGAAACGCAAAAGATAGCCGACCATTTCGGCTTTTGCAAATTTGAAACGATGTTCGGTTTCGTTTTCGATGTGAATATATTGATTTCGCGTCGCAATTTCGAGGATCGAACCGAAAAGCCATTGCACGCCGGTTTGACGAATCGCGTCGTTGGCGGCTTTGAGCGCGAGATATTCGGCAACGTCAGCGCGTCCGGCGGCGCGGGCGTTGGCAAGCGCGTCTTCCAATTTCTGCGCCCAGATTTCGTCGAGTTCCATCATCGTTTCGAGCATAAAACTGTCGGGAAACAAATGCAATTTGTGATATGATTTTCGTTATTTGTTTGTTATGAAAAATTCAGCAGTCATTTTATTTATCTTGATTTTCGCGCTCACGGTTTTTTCTCAAAAGCCGAAACCTGCCAAAAAACCGACTCCGACTCCGGCAAAAAACGTCAAAAAAGAAACGCCGCCGGTCAATCCTTTGAACGAAAAGGAAGAATTCGACAAAGCCGTCGCAATCACCGATGCAACCGAAAGAATCGCGGCTTTGCAGAAATTTCTCAAAGATTTTCCCGAATCGAGCGAAAAAATTACCGCATTGGAATTAATTTCGCGTTCACGCGCCGCGATCGCCGATGAAAAATTGCGCCTGAGCGACACCGAAAGCGGTATCGAATTTTTCAAGCTCGCCGTTAAAGATGCGCCGAAACCTGCTTCCGACAAATTTTTCAGCGAAGTTCTTTTGATGATCCCGAACAATGTTTTTTGGCGCGGCGAACGCACTGCCGCCGCCGAAATCGCTAAATTGATCGAAGAAAAAAGCGAGGGAAATTCCAAACAATTACTCGGTTTGGCGAGTTTTTATCTCGGCACGGAAAACGCTTCGGAAGCGCAAAGATTGGCGAATAAGGCTTTAACGGTCGAACCGAATCTGCCGAATGCTTATCAAACACTCGGTCTTGCTTACCGAATGAATTTTCAGTTGGAAGAATCGGCGGCGGCTTATCAAAAAGCTTTAGAATTAGACGAAAATTCCGTCATTTCCAAAAGAAGCTTGGCGGAAATGAAACGCGCCGTCGGTAAACCCGAAGAATCGATCAAGTTTTACCGCGAAATTTTAGCGGCAAACGCCGATGATCAGATCGCGCAAAGCGGACTCGCACTCGCGCTTTTCGACGCTGAAAAGAAAACGGAAGCCGAAGCCGAAATGAACATGGCTCTGGAAGCAAATCCGAATAATTATCAGTTCCTAGTCGGCGCGGCGTATTGGTATGCGGCGCATAATGACGGCGCAAAAGCGGTCGAATTGGCACAAAAAGCAGTTGACATAGAACCGCGCTATACTTGGGCGCACATCGCGCTTGCACGCGGATTTTTGCTGCAAAACAAACCGCTCGAAGCCGAGAAGACTTTGCTCATCGCGCGTCAATACGGAAATTTCCCGACGCTCGATTACGAAATCGCCACGGCGCGTCTGCACGCCGGATTTTTCCGCGAAGCCGCCGAAGAACTTTCGAAAAGTTTCCGCGTCGAAAACGATTCGATCAAAACCAATCTCGGCGGACGAGTTTCAAAAGAATCGAAAACTTTTATCGAATTGCTCGCCGCCGAACGCCGCGCGAGCATTTTCCAACCGCTTGCCGCCGACGACCCCGAAAATGCCAATAAAATTCGTGTGCTGCTCGAATTAAATCAAAAATTGAACGATAAAAGTGCGGATGAAACCGCAATCGTCGAAGCAGTCGATAATTTTGTAAAAGGCAATGACAAAATGAAACTTCATCGTGAACTTTTCGTTGCCAATATGCTTTTGCAAAAAAGAATCGCGCCGACAAAAGCTCTGGAAATCGCGCAATCAGCGGTCGGAAATACCGATTCCGCGCTCGAAGTTGCCGACGCTTCGGCGGCAGTTTTGGCGGACGAACTTTACGAAAAACGCCTTGCCGTATTCAGCCAAAATCAGTATTTGCTCGTTCCGGCGATTCCGCGTCAAACGCTTTCGGCAATTTTGCGCGGTCGCATCGAAGAATTGGTCGGTTGGTCGCTTTATCAGCAAAATAAAAATGCCGAAGCCGCAATTCGTTTGAAACGCGCGATCAGCGTTTTACCCGAAAAAAGCGCGTGGTGGCGTTCGAGTTTGTGGCGTTTGGGCAATGCACTCGAAGCCGACGGAAAGGAAAAAGATGCGCTCGATTCATATATCAAAAGTTATCCGAAAGACAATCCCGAAGGCGGAAAATACATCGTCATCGAAACGCTTTATAAAAAATTGAACGGCACGACCGACGGATTGGAAGCCAAGATCGGCGAAAAACCCGCTTCGGCATTTTCATCGCTTCCCGCAACTGAAACCGTTGCACAAACGCCGGAAAAAACTGCGGAAATACCAACCGCAACGCCCGAATCAACGCCTGCGCCGAAAGCGGAAACAACGCCCGAAATAAAAGAAGAAAAATCTGCCGAACCGACTCCGACTCCTGAAGTAAAGACTGAAACAGTGGTCGAAAAAGTTTCACCGACACCGGAATCAACTCCCGAAACCGCCGTTTCTCAAACTCCTCAACCGACTCCCGAAAATTCGCCGAGTCCTGAACCGACCGCAACGCCTTTAGTCAAGGAAAATACAGAGCCGAAAACCGAACCGACACCGAGCGAAACTCAAGTTGCCGAAGTAAAAACCGAGCCTGTCACGGAAAAAACTGCCGAACCGACAACGGAAATAAAACCTGCCATCGAAGCAACGCCGCAGCCGACGCCCGAAGTTTCAGCATCGCCCGAACCGACGCCGAGCGCGAACGAATCGACGGAAATTAAAAACGATAAACCGACCGATGCAGTTGTTTCACCGTCGCCTCAAGCTACGCCCGAAACGATCGTGGAAGTAAAAGAAACGCCGACAAAAGAAACGGAGAAAACTTCTGAAAATGGCGAAAATGCTCCGAAAACTTCCGCTTCGCCGAAACCGCTTTTCGAGCCGATCATAATTTCGGTTCCGCAAATGTCGCCGATAAAAACTTCTTCTGAATCAAAAGAAACGCCTGAAAAACCTGTCGAAAAACCTGCCGACGAAAACGTAATTTCTGGCGCAAACCGCGTTCGCGTAGTCGTTGAAGACAAGCTCACACCGAAAGGAATCGAACCTTGTCCGCTGATCGTAAGTCAGGAAAACATTTCGCTTCTCAACGGCGGCGGAAGCATCGGAATTTTGGTCGGTTTTGAAAAAGACGGAAAGCTCAGCGACATTGAAGCATCATCAAGCAAGCCGCAAGACATTGACGTCAGTTTTGAGCCGGAGATCGGCGCGCAATCAGGTCGCGCATTTTTCGTCATCAAATCTATCAGCACGAACACGGGCGAATTCAAGGTGATTTTTACAACGCCGTGCGCTAAAAAAGAAGTAAATGTCCGCGTTCGGTAAAAATTCCGATCAACTACGGCGGCGTTTTTTTTCGCTTTTCGGCTGATGGATCGTAACGGTTGCGATCGCCGCAAACAACAGGAAAAAGAAGGCGTTTGAAGGCGTGCGAAGCGGAAAATCGAAGAAACTGTGAATTAAAATCCCGAAACATCCTGCCAGCGCACCGATCGCCGAACTGCGCCGAAAATTACTCATCGAAGAATCGATATGCGGCAAGGCTTTTTTGAAAAGAAAATATATAAAAGCAATAACGCAGACAAATCCGAAGATTCCCGCGTCGGCTAGAATCTGCAAATAATCGTTGTGCGCCTGTTCGATACGGAAAGTTCCGTTCCAAGTGTCGTATTTCGTAAAAGCCGCGCCGAAAGCGTTCAAACCTGCGCCGAAAATCGGATGATCGAGAAATATTTTCAACGCAACGCCCCAAAAATGTGTGCGTCCGCTCGAAACGTCTTCTTGTCCGCTGAAACCGATTCCGCGCAAAAGCGAATCGCCGCCGCCGAGAAAAGACATCGCGCCGACAATCGCAAAAATCGCCGCAAACATTCCTGCCAAGATTAAAAATTTGTTGCGGAAACTGCTTTTTCCTTTCTGTTCACGAATTTCCGAATCGAAATGCCGATGCAGCAACAGCGGCAAAAAAATGACTGCCAGAACGCCGAAAAAACTCAAAATTCCGCCGCGCGAACCTGTAAAAATGACGGCAATGAGCATCAAAAAAGCCGCGATCAGCAAAAGCAGACTTTTATCTTTTTTCAAGGCTTTTCCGAATAATAAACTCAGCGTCAAACCGAGCGTCATATTCATAAAAGCCGCGAAATGATGCTGATTTACGAAGGATGCAAACGGAATCGCCTGCGGTGTCGGGCGGATTCCATAGATCGCATCGGGACTTGCCAGCCGCTGTAAAATTCCGGCAAAAGCCATTAATGCGCCGAAAATTATCGTGATTATGACGGCTTTCTGCATTCGTTTTTGATTGTTTATAAAAACTAATGCGGCGGCAAAAAATATGATGTAACCGAAAAGTTGAATCAGGAAAAAGCGCGTCGAATATGAGTCGAGCGACAACGAAGCGACTGCGGAAATATTCAGTAAGTTTCCCGAATTATCAAAACTTCTTAAAGGTAAAAGTTGGATAATTCCAATCAAAAACAAACCAATCAACGAAAACTGCATCGGGTTTGCGCTGAAACGAAATTCTTTTAAAAACCACGAATCCGCCAACCATAAAACCGCTAAAACGGCACAAAATATCGAGTTGAGTCCGATCACCCAATTATCGACACCGCCGTAAGCGATCGTCGAAAAAACCGGGATGAAACAAAGAAAGAAAAATGCCGCGCCGCTCAAGCGCGAATTTTCTTCGTTTGTTTTTGCGGCTTCCAAACTTTCGTTCAGATCGGTATTTTCTTCGGCGTTTTCCATTTTTAATTTAAACTCAGATCATCAAACCAAACTTTTCCCGAGATCGGACAAACTGCGTTCGCGCAATTTGTGCGGACAAGCCGAATTATCACGGCTTCGGTGCTTGCGGCGGTCGTAAATTTTGCTTTCAGATTTGCCCAATCGCTCGCGGCGGAAAGATTTTCGGTGGAAGCGAGAAGTTTCCCGTCCGAAGCGTCGGCAATTTCCCAATGCAGAGTGCTTTGCGCTTTCAGTTCGGATTTGTAAGCGGCTGAAAGTTCGTAAGCTCGATTCGATTCGACCGCAACTGTTTGCGAAATCTGCCGAAAAACTTTGCCGTCCGTCGAATTGAAAATCATAAACAAACTGCGGTTTCCGCCGTGTTTTTGGCTGTCACTGAAAGCGATCTGCGGTTCGTTTCCGTCGGCGAGCATCCATTCAAAAGGATGCGGATTTTGAATCGCGATTTCTTCTTCAAATCCGCCGTTTGCAATTTTTCCGACCGTTAATTTTGCCGTTTCCGACTCGGAAATTTGCGCTAGAATCTGCATCGCGCCGCGAAACTTTTTCTCTGTAACAAATTGATTATAAAGTTCTTCGCCGTTTGGTTTGAGCGCATTTTTCTTTGCTTCGGCAGGAATTGCGTTCCAAATATCGAGTGATTCGTCAAAGCGTTTTTGTTTCGCCAAAAAGATCGCCAAAGCAACGCGAATTCGTTCGGAATCGCCGACAACTTGTTTGATTTTCACAATGTCGCCGTCGAAAATCTGCCACGCGGTCGAAACCGCCGGATCGGTAAATTTCGCGTTTCCGGCAACGGCTTTGCGGATTTCGGCAAAAGCTTCGTCCGCTTTTCCGCGCCGCAAAAGCGTGTTTCCCAAAGCCCATTGAACTTCCGCGTAATTCGGTGCAAGTTCGGCGGCTTTTCGTAAAGTTTTTTCCGCGCCTTCCGCGTCGCCGCTGCGTTCGCGCGCCTTTCCTAAAGCCAGCCAGAGCAAATAGTTATGCGGCGCAAGCGCAACCGCTTTTTCATATTCGGCAAGCGATTTCGTAAAATCTTCAGGCAGAAAACTTTTCTCCAGCAAAACCGCCGATGCATAATGCGTTTGCGGATCGTCAGGCGCGAGTTCGGCTGTAAATTCGGCGACTTCCTTCAAATCAGTCCGCGTCGAAGCCGTGTTTGCCAATCCCCATTTCGCAAAAAAATACGCGCTTATTATGCAGAAAAATGCTGCAATAATAAGCGCAACGCGCAAAAGCGGAGATTCTATTTTGACGGATTTAACAGCCATTCTTTTGAGTTTTTTTAATCGGCAAAAGAAACGAAAGTTTGCGCAAATCTCGCTGATTTATTCGATTCTATTAATCCAAATCGATGGTTTCGACCTTGAGCCTTGCCCATTTGAGCGAAACGTCGGCTTCACGGCAAACCTCTTTTACTTCTTCCAATCTTTCATCGGAAAGTTCACGGAACGAAATCAAAATTTCTTCGACTTCTTTCTCTTGACAGATCGACGGAAGCGAACCGTTTCCGCCAAAAACCTTCAAACCGTGTATCAATTTATCTTTTTTCAGCGGATCGTCGTCAACGAAACCGATCGCTTGATAATTCCATTCGGGATTATTTTTGAGTTCGCGCAAAACCATCTCGCCGCCGTCGCCTGCGCCGTAGATCAAAACCTTGCGGTCTGCTCCGCGCGAAGGCGACGGAATAAGCTGGCGAATCAGACGAAAAGCCATTCGGCTGCCGATAATTGCGATGAACAAAATTAGTCCGTCAACCACGAAAACGGCGCGCGAAAAATTTTGAAAGCGGTATAAAAGCAAAACCGCCAAAACGCTCAAAATCGAACCGATAATTACACCTTTTGTAAACGTAATAAAATCGCCGATGCTCGTATAACGCCAAATTCCTCGATAAATGCCGACCACGAGAAACGCGCTGAGTTTCAAAATTATCAAAAGCGGCAAACTTTTTAGAAAAAGATTCCAATTTCCGCTCGTTTCAAATGAACCGAAAAGCAAAAGATATGCGCCGTAATATGAAAGCGTAATCAGTAATGCATCGAGTAAAACCTCGAAAATGCGGCGTTTGTAGGAAATATTAACGAGAAAACCGAAAGCGGCGTTGTTTTGCAAAGCGAGTGATTCTTCCTGTTCTTCGTAAACTTTTACTTTGGAAAGATAAACGCCGACAATCGTCAAAACGATCACGAAAACGCCGATCAAAGCCAGACTTTGCGTAGTTTCAAGACGGCTGACAAAAAGTGAAATAGTTCCGGCGGCAAGCGCAAAAGCGTAGAGCATCAAAACGGCGGCGCGTTCCGTAAGTCCGAGTGCAACAAGCCGATGCGAAGTATGATCGCGTCCACCTTGTGAAGCTTTTCTGCCCCAAAGTTTGCGTAAAACCGTGACGAATGTCGTATCGAAGATCGGCACGAAAAGAATCAGAACCGGAACCGCCAGAATCGAAAAGATTCCGCGCGAACGTCCGCCCGTTTGACTCAAAAGCACCGAACTCGAAAGCAGAAATCCGACGAACATCGAACCGCAATCGCCCATAAAGATCGAAGCGGGATTGAAATTGAAAACCAAAAAACCGATCAGCGAACCGACGAAAGCGGAAACCAGTAAAAGATCGTTTATCTGCCCGTTTGCGCCGAAACCGATCGCGAGCGAAAAAGCGGCGATCGCC
>DAITPE010000202.1:0-9340 GCA_036833775.1 Pyrinomonadaceae bacterium
CGTTCTTCCGATAATACTTGGTATATCAACAAATCGTCGGGCGGATTTTCGTTCGTGACTTGGGGAACTGCGGGCGACGTTGCCGTTACCGGCGATTTTGACGGCGACAACAAAGCCGATCAAACCGTTTTCCGCGCAGGTCAATGGATCACCAACAAATCAACCGGCGGCGTTTCGATCACGCCTTGGGGAAATGCAACCGATCTACTCGTTCCGGCTGATTACGACGGCGACAACAAGGACGACTTGGCTGTCTTCCGTCCGTCAGACGGCACTTGGTATGTCAGCAAATCTTCGGGCGGATTTTCGTTTGTCACATTCGGACAAAACGGAGACGTTCCGGTTCCGGGCGATTACGACGGCGACGGTAAAGACGACCAAGCTGTTTACAGAAACGGAAATTGGTATCTGAACCGTTCGACAAGCGGCTTTGCGGCTTCGGCATTCGGTACTGCAACCGATAAAACCATTCCGCGCGCCTACTTGCCGTAATAAAACTCGAAGCTGTTTTTTGCTTCAAATAAAAAGGCGGACGCTTAAACAACGTCCGCCTTTTAACTTTTTGAATTCGTGCTTTGCCTTTCCGCTTTCAAATCAATAAAATGACAGGGAAATTTATATCTGCTCCCAGCTTTTATTACTACACAACTAAAATATCGACTTTCAATATTTAATGAATTTTTCCAAGATGGATACAGAAAAGGAATTTTCGATCACATTTGAAGAACGTCCCGAATATTTATACGTTTACGTCACGGGCAAACGTGACAGCTATGAAATCTCATACTATTACTGGACGAAAATCGTAGAAAAATGCCGCGAAACAGGATGGAAAAAAGTTTTGGTAGAAGAAGACATTCCTGAAGTGGTTTCAATTGCAGACGGCTATAAACTCGCTTCCGAAATCGCCAAAATGGGTTTTACGGGCGTTAAGGTAGCATTCTTCGACTGTTATGCCGACCATTTGGATTTAAATGAATTTACTGCGCTCGTCGCCGTCAATCGCGGACTTTACGCAAAAGTTTTTAACGATTTCGATGAAGCGGAAAAATGGCTGAACTCTTAATCTAAAGCCGTCAAGGTTAATGGCGACGAAGAATTTATTCCATTCAAAGCATTTTTCAAAAGCGGAACAATTCCTTCGGCCTCCATATATTCTCTGCCGAGCAATTTACGAAAACGTCTTTCCTTTGCTTCGCCCGTTAATTCTTTCAACATTCCGCGACAAAACGCCGTCACTAATTCCGGCGCAAACTGCTTGCCCGAATTTCTCTGCAAATCCTCGATAACTTCTCCGGCAGAACGTCTTCGTTTATACGGGCGATCGGTCGTCATCGCGTCGAACGAATCGGCTAAATTCACTATTTTCGCAATATACGGAATTTCTTTGTCGATTAAACCGTCAGGATAACCGCGACCGTCGAGCCGTTCGTGATGATATTTCGCCGCGAGCGGAACATCAGCGTATGGATGATGAATCGGAAGCAGAATTTCATAACCGACCGAAGGATGTTTGTTTAATTCCGCCGATTCTTTCGCGTTGATGCGATACGGCGCGTTGATGATGTTTCGTTCGACGGTTAATTTTCCGACGTCGTGCAGATAACCCGCGATCGCCGCACCTTCGACCTCGTTTTCATCCCAACCGAGTTCTTCGGCGATGATCTCCGTGTATTTTCCGACGCGCACCGAATGACCTTCGGTATATTTATCTTTGTAATCGATCGCGGCGGCAAACGCTTTGACCGTGTCTTTATAAGTCATTCGCAGATCGTCGTAAAGCTTGCGGTTTTCTTCGGCGCGGCGTTCGAGTTCCGCCATCAGATTTCGTTGCGAAATCCCAACGCCGATGTGCTGCGCCATCGCACAAATTATTTCTTTATCGTAGGAATTATAAGGCTGTCCGTTCGCCTTTTCGCCGAGCATAATCACGCCGACCATTTCTTCGCGAACAATCAAAGGAACAAGAAGCTGGAGTTTTTTGTTTTCAAAACTGTGGTCGTAAATCTGAAAAAACGGCAAGACCCGCGCCTGCGACATTTCGATCGGATACAAACCGTTCGTCAAAAATTGGCGTTCGTCTTCGTAGCAAAGCGACAAGCTCAACGGAAAATCTTCGCCCAAACCGCGCATCACGAGCATATTCACTTCGTGCGCGTAGCGCGAATAACGCGCCACACAGCCGCGCATAATCGCTAAACTTCCGAGCAGTAGATGCAGCGAAGTCCGCATCATTTCCTGAAAATTCTGCTTGTGCGCAACTTCATTGCCGAGTTCAGCCAATGCGCCGAAGGTGTGAATAAGTTTCTGCTGATTTTCCATTAATTGCTGAAATAAAAGAAATAAACGCCGCAAAACTTATTGTTTTCGGCGTTTCGTTTTTAGTTCAAAGTTACGTGATTTGTCAGACCGAGCATTTCAAAAAGTTGGACGGTGTCGTCGTTCGCGTCGGAGAAAACGACGTTTGCGCCGACATCGGTTGCGGCATCAATCACGCCGAGCAAAATCGAGATTCCGATGCTGTTGACGATCTCCGTTTCGGCAAAATTGACGACGAGTTTTTTAATGCCTGCTTCAAATTTCTGACGGCATTCGCGCTCGATCTTTTCGCCGCTCAGTTTGTTTAAATAGTTGCCGGCAAATACAGTTGCCGTTTCACCTTCGCTTTGGACGGGTATTAGTATTGTTTCCACGCTAGTTTTGTGCTTTCCGGTTAGAATATTAAGACTCGAAAGTTAAGGTAAAACTTTAAGCGTGTTTTGTCAACTAATTTTGCAGATATTTTGTCATCGAAATCCTTGTGCCGTCGTCGGTTTGCTCGAATTTCACGTCGTCCATCAGCGTTTTCATCAGCTTCAATCCCCAACCGCGTCTGCCTTCGTCGGGATTTATTTCCTGCGCATTTTTGTCGCTCAGACGCAAACCGCGATTCGAGATCGTGATCACGATCTTGTCGTTTTCGACCGAAAATTTCTGGTAAATCTTGCGGTCGGGACTCAAAGAATGTTCCGTCGCATTGATACACGCTTCGACCAAAGCCGTTTTGATTTGATTGATGGCTTTCGGCGTAAACGAATGACGGCGCGCGATTTCTTCGATCGTCTGCGCGGCGATCATTTCGGTATCTTCGCCCATCGGCACGATCATTTCGTATTCGTTCGCTTTCAGTTTTTCGCCGAGAACATCTTTCGCGCCGAGATAATCGATCAAAAGTTCGATCTGTTTGCGCGACGAGCCGAAAGCATTTCGATTTTTCAAAACTTCCATTGCTTCGGGCGTAAAACCTTCGGGCGCAACGAGCCAGATTCTGTAATTCAAAAAGTTGCACATCAGCGCAACGATCTCCAAACGGTCGCACCAAAATTCGGCTAATTCTTTTGTTGCTTCGAGTTTTGAATCGATTTCCGCCGCGATCCAAACGGTTTCGTCTTCATCCGTGTAAGCGCATTTTTGAAAACCGAGCGCGACCGCCGAGCGTTCTTTTTCGATCGTGTGCTGAATTTGCGGATAAAAAGCGACGGTGTTTGCCGTGTAAACAATTTGCGGAAGATCGACTTTTTCGTTTTCCTTCTGCAATTCCTTAAAAATTTCTTCGTCCGGCGCGCCTTTCAGATCGTCGCGAAAACAACTGTAATCGATCAATGAAACCGGAATTTCCTGACAATTAAAAACGGTAAGAAGTTCGCGCAAACCGATCGCCGAATTTTTGCGGTAAAACTTCGACATCAAAAGCGGCGCACGTTTTAAAAATAACGAAAGCATTTCGCCGACGGTCAAAGCGCGGTTTTCCGACATAACTTCAAGCCGAAAACGCGCCGTTACGTAATCGCTCAAAACTTCGTTGTCATTCATCGCTTCGACCAGATTCGAGGTCAAACGAATCATTTCGTTGAAGTTCAAAAGATTCATCGCGCGGTAAAAATCCGTCCCGTTAAAACCGAAACGATTTTGCCACGAATCGATTGGGGTTTTATCTTTTTCGAGCGTCAGCGCATCGTATAAAAGTCCGAGAATATTGCGCTGTGTTTCGGCATTCGGCGTAATATCTTCAAAAACCTTCTCGAAATATTTGCCGATCCGACCGCCGAAAAGCTCGTTTGCATAAACTTGCTGAACGCGCTGAAAACTTTCCAAGCTTCCGCCGTTTTGACTCGCCGATCTGACTAAATATTTGATAAACGAAGGGTTTCCCTGAAACTGCGTCGCGATCAGATCGCGCGTTTGATCGTTGAGCTTGACCGAATATTTCGCGGCTAAAGTTTCGGCAAGCAATCCCGCATCGGAAAAAGAAAGCGGCGCGAGCAACAATTTTTCGTAATTCGCTTTATTTTTTCCGAACAGAAAACGCCGTCTGCCCGAAAGCACGAACGGAATTTCGGCGTGATTGAAAATTTCCTGAATTTCTTCGATGAACGTGTTTTCATCCGCAAAATTGGCGCAAACGTGCAGATCGTCGATCATCACAAAAGTTTTCACGCCGTGTGCCGAAGCGCGAAGCGGTGCGCCGAAAGCCTGACGAATCAGCGTAATTCCGTCGCTTAAGAAATTTTCGCCTTGATAAGTTTCGACCAGACGGTCGATCCAAATTCCGTCCGAAGGCAAAGCGATTTCGCTCAATTCGGTAATATCGCCGACAAAATTAAGAATTCCCGCATCTTGACGGCGAAAAGCAACGACTTGCGTTAAAAATTCGCGCAAAAATCTTAAGGAAGTTTGCGCCGTCGTAAAATCGCCTTTTTTGACCGCAAAATAAACGGGAATGATCTCGCCGTTTTCGTAAAAAAGCTGATCGTAAACTTGGCGAAGAAGTTCGGACGCGCCGGATGAAGGCGCGGATAAAAGCAAAAGTCCGCCATTTGAATTTTCGTTTTTAGCGTGACGCAAAACCGTGTCGAGTTCCTGCGTTCTGCCGATAAAATCTTCGGCTGCAACATTTGCCAGATTCTTTTTGTGCTGTAATTCAGTCATTTTAATTTAGACGGTTTTCACCCTTGCGAAAAACCGAAGCTTCGCCGCAAACATTTTCTAAATGTCGGGAGTTTGATTTAGAAAATTTTGAAAACCCGCGTCGAAAGAAAATCCTTCAAAATTCCTTTGCAGTAAAAATATGATAAAAAACCGCAAAATTCCTGTAATTTTTTTCGTCAGAACGGGTTTTCAAAAACTTTTCCGAAAATTCATTAAAAAATTCGCTTAACCGTTGGCGTTGAAACTGTCGCCGAGCTTTTCGTAAACCTGCACGTTGTTTTTTCCCTTTCGTTTGGCTTCAAAAAGTGCTTTGTCCGCCGCCAAGATCAATGCTTGCGGCGTGTTCAGTTCATACGAACAGCTCGCTACGCCGATACTTATCGTTACCTTTCGATTCGGGAAAACGGTCGCGTCGATGCGCTGACGAATGCGTTCGGCAATGGTTTCGGCTTCTTCGCTCGTCGTTTGCGGAAGCAGAATCGAAAATTCTTCACCGCCGTAACGTGCCGCAACGTCTGCGCCGCGCAAATTCACACGCATTTCCGAAGCGACGAGTTTCAAAGCCTTGTCGCCTTCAATATGCAAAAAACGATCGTTATATTGCTTAAAATTATCGACATCGATCATCAAAAAACTCATCGGATAGCCGTGTCGATTCGAGCGTTTTATTTCTTCAAGCAAGCGTTCTTCCAAATATCTGCGATTCAAAAGTCCGGTCAAAGCATCCGTGACCGACAGTTGTTCAAATTCTCCGGCTTTATCTTTCAAAGATTCGCGGTCGATCGCCACGGCGATTTGCGGCGCGATGGCTTGCAGTAATTCGAGATCGAACTCGCTGAAAGTTCCGCTGTCGGCGCGGTCGGTAAAATTCAAAACTGCGATCTTTCGTTCGCCGATCGAGATCGGATAACTGATAAAAGATTCGGTTCGATATTTTCGTGGCGCAGGCGATTTATTCAGATCGGATTGACGCATATCCGCGACGATCATCGGTCTGCCTTCGCGCAAAACGATCTTTGCCACGCGGTCGCCGATCTTTTCGAGTTTCGTTAAATCTTCCGCCACGCCGACCGCCGCTTTTGCTTCGAGTTCGTCGGTTTTCTCGTTGTAAACCAGCAAAGACGCGCGTTCTGCTTTTAACATTTCGGCAGAAATCTGCGTGAGCGTTAGCCAAAAATCGTCGGAATCTATTTTTTTCAGATTTTCGTTGAATTTCGTGACCGCTTCGCGCATCAGATCGCGCTGAAAGAGTTCTTCGCGCAGACGTAAAATCTCCAATTCCGACGCGACCGTTTGGCAAAAACGCGCAAGCTGTTTTTTACGCCCGCGATTTTCGATAAAATCGCCGACGACCAACGCGCTGCGGACTTCACCGCCGACTGCGATCGGGAAAAGATTGATGGTTTGCTGTTCGCCGGTTTCTTCGTGCGGTTTGCGTTCGCGCATTTCGAGCGAAGATTCGTTTCCGGCGGCTTCCAAAAGACGCGCATCGTCAGCCGGAACGCCGATCTGAACTTGGCGTTTTTCAAGACTGCCGATCGCCAAAACCGTCACCAGACGATTTTCCTTTCTTTCGAGCCAGATCATCGAAGAAAGTTCGTAGCGTTTTGCGAGAAAATCTAAAACGGCGACACAAGCCTGTCGATATTCCAGCCGCAAAAGCGAACCGAAAAGCGAACGCCACGCGGCGATTTCTTCGGCTTCTTCGCGGTTTTTGCGGGCGATCTTTTCGTAATTTTCGGTTTGTTCGGCGGAAGTGTGCTGAAATTCTTCGACGAGCCGCGCAATTTCTTCCGCTTGCGAAACTTCCTTTTCTTCTTTAACCATTTCGCTCGGCGCGGTTTCGATTTTTGATTCTTCTTTTATAAGTTCAGTTTCTTCCTGAACAATTTGCGGTTCATCGGCGACCGTTTTCGTTTCTTCTTCTTTCTCAACAGGCGGCAGATTTTCGATTTGTGCAAAATCCGCCTTCGCTTCTTCGCCTAATTTATTGATTTTGGTTGCAAGCTTTTCGGCAGGCTGCATCGAGCTTCCCAAAAGGACGTTTTCGAAGAACTTTGTTGGCGGAAAATCTGTCCAATCGCCTGAAATTGCACGCGCAGTCGCTTCACGATAGTTGCTTGCCTTCAGAAAATTGCGCCCGACGATCGCAACGAGCGGTTTTTCTTCCGCATTAAAAGGAACAGCCAGACAATTCAAGCCCGCATAACATTCATATGCGACCGCTTCGCCTGCTTTCTGTGCCCATTCGTGCGCTTTTCCGCAATATGCGGCGCAATCCGGCGCAAATTCCTTCGACGCGTAAAGCTCGCGGCACATCGAATTGTTATTGGCTTCGGCGGTTACGAAATTGTTTTCATCGACGACGCAAATCGCCAGTCCGCTTTCGTCGGCTAGCTTTTCAACCATCGTTTTTTGAGTGTCTTTTCGGCTATTGCTCATCTGCTTTTGAGTAAAAATCTCTACACATTGGATGCTTGTATCACATCCGCCGTTTAATACGAGATTCTGCATATACTTGCTTAATATATTCAATCGTTTCGGATTTTCAAGAAAAAATATGCAGTGATTTTTCTTTCTTTAATTATGGCACAGAAATTGATTCCTTTACCAAACAAATACTTAACCTGAACGAAAACGAAACAGTTCGGTTGCATTTATAAACGGGCAAGGAAAATTATATGAACGAAAAATTAAACGGAACAAAGGTTGCTATCTTAGCGACCGACGGATTCGAGCAAAGCGAATTGTTTGAACCGTTAAAAGCATTGAAAGAAGCAGGCGCAGAAGTCACGATCGTTTCGCTCGAAAAGGGCGAGATCAAAGGCTGGAAGGATACGAATTGGGGCGATTCGATCGCGGTTGATCTAACGATCGACAACGCAAACGCAGAAAACTTCGACGCGCTCCAATTACCCGGCGGCGTAATGAATCCCGACAAACTTCGGATGAACGAAAGCGCAGTTGCATTCATTAAATCGTTTTTCGAAGCGGGCAAACCTGTCGCGGCGATCTGCCACGCGCCTTGGACATTGGTCGAAGCCGATGTCGTCAAAGGCAAAACGGTTACGTCTTGGAAATCTTTGAAAACCGATCTCGAAAACGCGGGCGCAAAGTGGGTCGATCAGGAAGTCGTCGTTGACAACGGTTTGGTAACGAGCCGCAATCCAAACGATATTCCGGCATTTAATAAAAAGATGATCGAAGAATTTGCCGAAGGCGTGCATCGCAAACAAAAAACGGCAGCGAACTGATTTCATACAGGCGTGTTTCGATTTATTTCATTCGCATTTATACCAAACTTCGGAACACGCCGTTTTTATTGACTTTTAATTACGGCACGCGAATTGATTAACGAATAAACGAATTAATAATTCATTTATAAGAACGAGCAAGGGAATATTTAAGAACGAGCAAGGGTAGTATCAGAACGAACAAGGGGTAGGACAAGAACGAGCAAAGGGAGAATTTAGTATGATTAACGATTACGAAGCAACAAGTAATATTACCGATCCGAATTATGCGACAGCGAACACGGAGCGGACTTCAATTTCTAACGATGATGTTATTTCAAATCTGAACAATCTGATTGAAACGTGCAAAGACGGTCAGGAAGGCTTTAAGCAAGCGGCTGAAGGCGTTCAAAATTCGGAATTGAAATCTGTTTTCTACGAATACGGACAGCAGCGCGCCCAGTTTGCGGGCGAATTGCAGGGTTTGGTTCGAGAACTCGGCGGCGATCCTGAAAATTCGGGTTCGACGGCGGGCGCACTGCATCGCGGTTGGATCAATATCAAATCTGCCGTCACCGGTCAGGACGACACGGCGATATTGAACGAATGCGAACGCGGCGAAGACGTTGCAAAAAATGCGTATAAGAGTGCTTTGGAAGAAACACTTCCGGCAAACGTATCGCAAATTGTGCAGCAGCAATACACAAAGGTTCAAGCAGCGCACGATCATATCAAAGCACTGCGCGATTCCTTTAACAACACGACCACCAACACTGCCGCAAGCAGCTATTAAAGGTCAGTTTCTTTTATCTTTTTCATTTTTTTAGACTCCGAAAGAAAAGGTTCGATCAACGTCGAGCCTTTTCTGTTTTTAAAATCCGCCCGCAATGCAATTCATTTCACGATTCAAAAAACACATAATTCGTAATTAACTCGCAATAAATAAAAGTTAAATTTACTCAATATCAATCACGAAATAAGACATCAGAGATAAATAAACATTCACCGCAAAAAGCAAAAAGCAAACAATTCTAAATTCTAAATTCTGCATTCTAAATTAATCTCGAATTAGATAGCGGTTAGTTTTTACGGAAAATAATTTAGAATTTAGAATGCAGAATTTAGAATTTTCGTAAACA
>DAITPE010000203.1:0-9331 GCA_036833775.1 Pyrinomonadaceae bacterium
CGAAACATAGTTTTAACCAACTTTTTCAATTCATAAACCGAAATGCTTTCGATTGCCGATTCAAACGAGTTTGTCGGCATTGAAATAATCGGCGGAAAACTTTTGCTGAAACTGCAACGTGATTCTTTTTCCCGATGTATCGAAACCGAAAAAAGATCGAAAGAAAATGACTTCAGACGGAAACGCGGCTGTTAGGAAAAGTGTGGGATATTCAAAATAATGAAAATAAAATTTATTTTTTTGGGATAAAGTTGAGATTTTTTGTAATATTCGGAAAAAAAAAGACACTTTAAATCGAAGGTAACTGATTTCTATTTAAAATCAATCGGAGATTTAAAGTAAATGTTGAAATTTCGAGTATATAAAAGTATCGCGTTCGTTTTTATTTTGTGTTTTCTTTGCTTGAGCGCACACGCACAGAGCGAGCCGCTCAAGCCTTGTCGTTTCGATGTAAATAGCTTGTCTTTTAAAGGAACTTCTTTAGAACAGGCGGATTGTTTGCTGCGTAAGGTGAAATTACAAGGCAATCTGGAAAAGCAGGAAATACCGAATTTGCTGAAAAAATTGATCGATCAGCCCGTTTCGGTCACGAAAGCATCATTGAAAGAATATTTAACCAAAAACGGGATCAAAGAAAACGAGATCGGCGGAAGTCTCGACGAAAATATTTCGAGAGGCAGAAGCAACGATCAAAACGCGCCTTTTGCACGATATTTCGTCATCCACGATACGAGCACGCCGAATCTGTGCGAGGTCAATGAATTTCCCGCGAACATTAATGAAGCGGATTGGAGCTTCAAAAATAAAAAGTGGAACAATCCTAAACTGCCGATTTATTCGGATTCAAAGGACGCACATCTTTATATTATGCGCGACGGAAATTCGGTCGCGCCGCAAAATCGAACCTTTGCAACGCCTTGGCGCGCAACCAAAATAGAAAAAAACGATGTGAAAATGCGCGGGATGTTTCTCCATATCGAAAATGTTCAGCCGCGTCACTGTAATCCGTCATTGATCGCAAGCGGAAAGTGCCGAAATTCAAAAGGCGAATGTGTAAATGACAACATCGCACCGCAAAAGGGCTTTTCGGACGCACAACTCAAGCGGTTGGCTTTGGTTTATATCGCCGCAAGCATTCGTCGCGGAAAATGGATGATTCCGGCTTTTCACGCCGCGCTCGATCTCGGAATTTCCGACGGACACGACGATCCGCAAAATTTCGATCTGCAAAAATGGTCGGATACTATTTGTTCGCTTATCAAAGATTTAAAGTCAGAATGCCCTAACTAGGAGAATTATTATGAAATATATCGCAACCAAACAACACGTCTTAAACAGAGGAATTCCGACCGACGATTTTCTCGATCAGCTCGTCGCTTGGGGAAAACAAGCACCCGACGAAATATTTGCGCCGAATACGGTCAGCGACGTTTATTCGAGCGTAAAAAACACGCTCGGACCGTGGCAGGGAATCGAACACAGGCGCGCCGTGATGCTCGAAGTAATGCGTGTGCTCGCCGGGTTTGAATCTTCTTGGAAATGGAACGCCGGACGCGATACGACGAATCCGACTTCGGTCACGCCGGAAACCATCGAAGCGGGCGCATTTCAGGTAAGTGCAAATTCGATGAACTTCGGGCGCGAACTCAAAGATTTGGTGCTTGCCGAGGTTGGCAGTTTGGACGGAAACGCCTTTCAAAAAGCCATGAAAGCAAATCATCCGTTAGCGATGGAATATATTGCGCGATTGCTTCGCCGCACGACGAGTCATAACGGACCCGTCAAAAGACACGAAATAGACCCGTGGCTGAGGCGTGATGCCGTCGCCGAGTTTCAACAATTGCTGAAATAAGTATCGGTTAAATTAGTATTGAAAAAAGGGAATTAAAAAATCCCTTTTTTCGTTTGTCGCATTTCTACCTTTTTATTTGATAAACTCATTTTGAGCAATTTTCAGGAGAGCTATACGAATAGCTGAGATTTGTCTGTGACGGACATTATCCTTTGAACCTGCTACGGCTAACACCGACGAAGGGAGAAATTTAATGACAGAAAATAACAATACGGAAAAAAAAGAACAGACGAGCGATCAGGTGAAATTGCCTGCTTCGCGGAAAATTTACGTTGAAACGAACGGTTCGACGATTAATGAAAAGAAACATAATTTGCGCGTGCCGTTTCGTGAGATCGCGCTCAGCCCAACGAAGGATTTTGACGGGAAGCTGGAAGAAAATCCGCCCGTAAGAGTTTACGATACGAGCGGCGTTTGGACTGATCCGAATATTAAATGCGATGTGCGCGAAGGTTTGCCGCAAGTTCGGCGCGAATGGATTTTAAAACGCGGCGACGTTGAAGAATATGTCGGGCGCGAAGTTTTGCCGCAGGATAACGGATATTTAACGAAAGGCGCGGAAGAAATTGCGCGGGTGAAAGACAACGGCAAACTGGAAGAATTTCCGGGTTTGAAACGTGCGCCGCTTCGTGCAAAGGCGGGAAAAAATGTGACGCAGATGCATTATGCGAAGCAGGGAATCATCACGCCGGAGATGGAATATGTCGCGATTCGTGAAAATCTGGGCAGACAGATCGCGTTTGAAACGCTGGCGAATGAACAGTTGAACGATCGTTCGTCGCTCTATCATCAGCACAAAGGCGAATCTTTCGGCGCGAGTCTGCCGAAGTTCGTCACGCCCGAATTCGTCCGTGAAGAAGTCGCTCGCGGTCGCGCGATCATTCCGTCGAACATCAATCATCCCGAATCCGAACCGATGGCGATCGGGCGCAATTTTCTCGTGAAAATCAACGCGAATATCGGAAATTCGGCGATTGCATCTTCGATCGAAGAAGAAGTCGAAAAGATGCGTTGGTCAACGCTCTGGGGCGCGGATACGGTGATGGATTTATCGACGGGCAAAAATATTCACGCGACACGCGAATGGATTCTGCGAAATTCGCCTGTTCCGATTGGAACTGTGCCGATCTATCAGGCGTTGGAGAAAGTAAACGGCAAGGCGGAAGATTTGACTTGGGAAATTTACCGCGACACGCTCATCGAGCAAGCCGAACAAGGCGTTGATTATTTCACGATTCACGCGGGAATTCGTCTGGCTTACATTCCTCTAACTGCCAAACGCACGACGGGAATCGTGTCGCGCGGCGGTTCGATCATGGCGAAATGGTGCTTGGCGCATCACGAAGAAAGTTTTCTTTACACGCGCTTTCGTGAGATTTGCGAGATTATGCAGACGTATGATGTCGCGTTCTCGTTGGGCGACGGTTTGCGTCCCGGCTCGATCGCCGACGCGAACGACGAAGCGCAGTTTGCCGAACTCGAAACGCTCGGCGAATTAACAAAAATCGCGTGGGAAATGGATTGCCAGACGATGATCGAAGGTCCCGGACACGTTCCGATGCACCTCATCAAAGAAAATATGGACAAGCAATTGGAAGTCTGCGGCGAAGCACCTTTTTATACTTTGGGACCGCTGACGACCGACATCGCGCCCGGCTACGACCACATCACAAGCGGAATCGGCGCGGCAATGATCGGCTGGTTCGGCTGTGCGATGCTCTGCTACGTTACGCCGAAAGAACATCTCGGTCTGCCGAACAAACAGGACGTGAAAGAAGGCGTTATTACATACAAACTCGCGGCTCACGCGGCGGATTTGGCAAAAGGTCATCCCGGCGCGCAATACCGCGACAATGCTTTGTCGAAAGCACGTTTTGAATTTCGTTGGGAAGACCAGTTCAATCTCGGTTTAGACCCCGAAAAAGCGAAAGAATTTCACGACGAAACCTTACCTGCCGAAGGCGCAAAACTCGCCCATTTCTGCTCGATGTGCGGACCGCATTTCTGCTCGATGAAGATCACGCAGGACGTGCGCGAATACGCCAACTCGCAAAACATTGAAGAAGAAAAAGCTCTGGCGGTCGGAATGGCGGAAAAAGCAAAAGAATTTGTGAAAAGTGGAAGCGAGATTTATCAAGGGAATTTGCCTGACGGGGCAAAGGAGCATCACTAAATTATGGATGCAGAAGAAGAAACAGAAAATTTTGCCGAAAACAAAGTTTATGAAGGCATTTTCAATATTTTTGAGCTAGAACTCGAAGAGATAAGTCGTTTTGTTGCGTTTACAAGCGGAAATATGACTGCGTATTCAAACAAAATTCACGAGTTACATCTTCGAGTTTGTAGCGAAATTGAAAACGTGCTGAAAATTGTTATTCATAAACACTTTGCATCGGCAGATGAAGTTAAAACATTTTGGGAAACGGACAAATCTGCATTTTTAGAGAATAAATCACTTACTCCAAAATATGAAGAAATAAAAAATGAGTTGAACAAGGGCGAGAAAGGAAAGTTAGACAAGTTTTTATTTGGCTTTCCCGACTTTTTGTTTTATTTCAAACTTGCTTGCGAAAAATTTAATCTTCACAAAAAGATTATCAAATTTACGGGAATGGTTTCTCACAACCTTGATTGGGAAATCATTCAGCCTTTTGAAGTGGAAGATGGTCGAGACGTTCCGATTTGGTGGACGAATTATAACAAACTGAAACACGACAAAATCAAGAATTTCGATATTTGCACACTCCGAGATTTACTCTACTCAATGTCAGGTTTATTTATTTTGATGAACTATCTTTTGAAATATCCAGAAAATAATACCCCTGTTCCAAATAGAAACTTTGCGTTAGATAAGTTAAGAGGTTCTATACTTTTAAACAGCATTTCCTGTTCCTTTGAATCAAAATTTTTTAAGGCTTCCGTAGCTACTCAATCTCATATTTTTACTATGATTTTACCTATTCGGATTGCAGAAAGTGATTTTCAGAATCTTACAATTTTGGATTTAGAAATTAGGCAAATAAATAGACGATTCAGTAACATTACGGAATACGAAAACTGTAAAATTAACGACTTTGATTTAAAGTCTTTTGATTATAACGACAAAAAACTAACAGACGGCAAAATAAATAATAGAGGAGATTTTTTCAACAGCGTCGAACACGCCATATTTTATTCTTATTTGGACTATCGGCAAGTTATAAATTGGCAGAATGAATATTTTAGAGAATTGCAAAATTTGTGTAGATTTATTAACTAAACATTTAATGTAATGATCGGCGAGATTTATCACGGTAATTTGCCGAAAGGCGTGAAGGAGTTATGAAGCAAATAACCATATCCGCGAAGAAATTATTTATCGTAGCCGGCTTGTTATTCCTTTTGATCGGCGGGTATTGGTTATGGACATATTTTACGAGTCCGACGGGAAGTCAAAAAGTTAATTTTGTCGCGGCAAAATCGGAAAAATTTACGAGCGGCAACTTGAATTTCACCGTCTATCGTGCCGAAAACGGCGTAAGTGAAGACGTAATTTATCACTTACACGGCAGGAATATGGACGATTCCATTTGGAATGATGACACTTATTTTACTTCCTTGGTTCAATCGTATTGGCAAAAATCTTCAACCAAACCGCCGACGGTCGTAGTCGTTTCTTACGGAAGTGTGTGGTTGCTGACTCCGAAAAACTCGACCGAAGCCAGCGGTTTAATGGATGATTTTGTTGTCCGTCTGCCCGAAATCGAATCAAAAATCGGTAAACCGCGAAACAGAATTTTGCTTGGCGAATCAATGGGCGGATTGAATGTTTTGATATTAGGTCTCAGTCATCCAAACCTGTTTTCCAAAGTCGCATCCTTGTGTCCGGGAGTTTATGTAGATTCGCCGTTTTCCGATTTTTCCACGATGAGAGCCGCCGCCAAACGCACCGGAGCAGACCCGAAGATCGCATTCGGAATACTCCAAATGGCAAAGACTTACGTTTCCAATGAAGAAGAATGGAACGCAATTTCTCCGCTAAAATTGATCGAACGGGCAGACGATAAATATCCCGAACTGTATCTATCGTGCGGACTTTACGATAAATACGGCAATTTTGAGGGAGCGGAAGCTCTTGCAAATATCGCCATAAAAAAAGGAGTAAAAACAAAATGGCATCCTCTGTATGGCGGACACTGTGCGATGGATATTGCCTCACTGGCAGATTTTCTTGCCGCTAAACAATAAATTTTGGGAAGCAATCTGCAATAGCAGAATTTGACGATTATTGAAAAAGTTCACACGGGATTTTTAGATGTCGGTTATGATGTGATTGAAACTAACTCATTCGGCGGCGAGATTTATCAAGGGAATTTGCCAGATGAGGCGAAGGAAACTCATTGATAATTGAACATAATTGGTTAATAATTCATAGAATAATTTTTAGACATGATAAAGTCAGGTTTTTGGTTAAAAGAAAAAAGGACGGAGATTGGTTTGTCGCAAGCAAAATTGGCGGAATTGGCTTGCGTTCCGCAACATTTGCTATCGGCTTTTGAACTTGATAAATCTTCATTAAATAGCAATTATATCGGCTCAATCGAAGAAATCTTAAAAACAATTTCGGAAGCAAACATTACGGAAATTAAAAAGAAACGCTATCAATCTCATTCGTTTAACGGAATAGAAAAAGATGCTACGCGAGCATTAAAAATCAGACAAACACAAGAAAATAAAGATTATATTGAATTATTAAAACAACTCGAAAAAAAGAGAGCTAATTTGAATAAAAGCGGAAAAGTTGTTTCACTTTTTTCAGGTTGTGGTGGATTCAGTTTAGGTTTTAATTGGGCAAATTTTGAGGTTTTAGGTTTTCTTGAACTAAAAAAAGAATTTCGTAGAATTTACCAAGAAAATTTTCCGAAAAGTATTGAATTAGGTTCTGACATTCAAAAAATTACTGACGTTGAAATATCGCAATGGAAAAAACAGTTTGCCGAAATTGACGTAGTTATTGGCGGTCCGCCGTGTCAAGGTTTCAGCCTGTCGGGAAAACGCAATAAATCTGACGCGAGAAACTCTTTGTTCAAAGATTATTTGCGAATTGTTCGCGGGTTACAGCCAAAAGTTGCCGTGATGGAAAATGTCAGGCTTTTGACTTCGATGAAAAATGAAGACGGCAATTTGGTTCTCAATAATATTTACGAAGAGTTTGAAAAATCGGGTTACAAAGTCAAACATTTTGAAGTAAATGCTAAAAAATTCGGCGTTCCGCAACATCGTGAGCGAGTTTTTTTTATTGCCATGAGAAATGATTTAAATTCATTACCGACTTTTCCAAGCGAAACACACGGCGAATTTTCCGACCTTTTTTCAACTGTTGAGCATTACCGAACTTTTGCTGATGCTTGTTCTGATTTAGAGTTTTTAGAATCGGGCGAAAAAAGCAAAACAGATTTTTTACACGAAGCCGTTAATCATCCTGATCACGTTATAAATTGGTTATGGAATGTTCCGCAAGGCAAATCTGCTCACGAAAACGAAGATAAAAATTTGCGTCCGCCTTCGGGCTATAACACAACTTATAAACGGCAAATTTGGAACGAACCGGCTTCAACCGTGCAAACAACTTTTGGAATGATTTCAGGCTGTCGAAATGTTCATCCGATTGCTACAAGGTCGCTGACAATTCGGGAAGCCTTACGAATTCAATCTTTTCCCGATTCATATAAATTTGTCGGTTCTCTCGGCGATATTCGGGCGACAATCGGGAATGCTGTTCCGCCTTTGCTGGCTTATCAAATTGCCAAACATATTTCTCAAATTTTGTAAAAATAACCTGCTTCCAAATTAAATTGTAACTGTGTCGGATGTTGTGATTGTCCGCCTCTTTGCATTTGAACAATCCCAAAACGCGGAGCTAAATGTTTTACTCCGACGACATCTTTATAAGTTCCTTTTCTCACCGAATAAGGTTTTAAATTGAAACCCGCATAGTTTCTGGAAAGTTCTACGAGTTCTTCAACTGTATAAATTGCAATCTCGGTTTGTTCCCAAGAACTCGCCCGTTTTGTTTTGTGAAGAACGTAATCGGGAACAAACGGATCATCGAGATAGGCTTTTTGCAGCAAAAGACGGGTTATTTCATCTTGGTTTTCCGTAAGCAAATCTTCGAGTTCGATTTTGCCGATTTCATTTATTTCTTCCCAAAAGAAACGTCTTGGGTCAGATGTTCTATCGGCAACTATTTCAGGAAAATCTTGTGGGCGAAAGCCTTCGTCGCCGCAGAATTGACGAAGAGCATTTTCTGCGTTTATGGAAATTACAAAACCATTTTGTCGCAAAAGATTGATAAACCCTCTTGCCGTTGTGAAATAAAGTTGGGCATTGGTCGGCGTTCGGTTGTTACATTGTTTAGTTGAAATTCCAATAGTAATTTCACTTTGCTGTGTTTGTAGTGTCAAAATAACATCGCTTTTGCATCTTCTTACTTCAACACCATTCACATTTAACCATCTTCTTCCGTCTTCAGAAGTTGCTAAAACTCCGGTTGAAATAGCTGTGATTTTTTCAATGCTTGATAATTTTTCGCGTGAGCAAATGTAATTCAAAAGTGAAATTTCAGGACTTTGAATAAACAAATGATTGTCTGAATTTTGTAACGTAGCAGGAACAAAAGGCATCGGCAAATTGTTGAGCTTTTCAGTTAAATCAAGCTCAAATCCGTGTCCCGCATTTCTGCCTAAAATTCCGGCTTGAATTTGAATAGCGTGTTGAGCATTTTGAGGGGTAAGTGCCATTAGTCTTTTATCAACTCCGATGCAGAAATTTCCAGACCATCGGCAAGTCTAAGCAAATTGGTAAATGAGATATTTCGTTTGCCTCTTTCCAAAAGACTGATGTAGGTTCTATCAAACTCACATTTTTCAGCAAGCTTTTCTTGAGATAATTCAAGTTCTTCGCGTCTTTTCTTGATTTTTTGACCGAGGATTATTAAGGATTGAGTTGTATCAAGCATTCTCCAATTCTATGGGTTTCAGACAAAACATCTACGGACAATATGTAACATTAGCGAGATTGTGATTTTGGCTTCATCCATTTTTAAGGAAACTGTCCACAGGAAGCGAAATTTATCACGAAAAGCGCAAAGGTGTGGACGATTCTCATTGATTTAGTCTAAGATTTGTTCAAGTTCGGAGTTTTTCAGATTATGAAACGGATACTTTTTACTTTTGCTTTGATCTTATTTGCGGCAGGTAATTCGTTCGCTCAGATAAAGAATTTTTTGTTTGTGGGGATGGATCGAGAACTGCTCAGGAATTCGGAGTATTGGAAACCCGAACTTTTTGACGGCGTTCAGGTTGCTTATTCGTGGAATCAATTAGAGCATACGAAAGACAAATATGATTTTAGTTTGATCAAAGAGGATTTGAAGTTTCTCAAGAAATCGAAGAAAAAGCTGTTTATTCAGATTCAGGATGTTTCATTCTCGATCGAGCG
>DAITPE010000204.1:0-9306 GCA_036833775.1 Pyrinomonadaceae bacterium
GAACTCGACGTTTTTTTTATCTGGGTTTAAGTTTACGGCAGCGGTTTGCCGTCCCAATCGCCGACGATCGGTTGGTCGGTCGGTTGTCCGAACGGGAAGGCGGTTGCTAATCCGGCGTTGTCGTTGGTGATGAAAAACGTGTTGACGGACGGGCGGAAAACGCTGATCGTGTCGATGCCGTCGCCGTTGAAATCTCCGGCGAAAGGCAAATCTTCCGCGACACCGAAGATCGCCGTGACATCGACCGATGCATTGAAATCGTTGGTGTTGGTCAAAAAGAAAGTTCCCGCACTCGGACGATAAACGCCTACTGTGTCAACGCCGTCGGCGTTCCAATCGCCTGCAACGGGAAGATCGCCGTTTTGTCCGAACGTGACGGTGAAATCGACGGGCGGATTTGCCGCAAGCGAATTGGTCGCGAAAAATTGTCCCGCCGACGGACGGAAAACCGCGAGCGTATCGATGCCGTCGCCGTCCCAATCGCCGACGACGGGCAAATCTCCGGCTTGACCGAAATTGATCGTTATCGGCGGAAAAATATTGACGAGCGGAAAATTGACGTTGCGAATCTTCCAAGTTCCGTTCGTAAACGAACCGATCGTGTCGATGCCGTCGCCGTCGAAATCACCCGAAACACCTCTTGCGCCGGAAAGCCCGCTCGTAAAGGTCGCGTTCTGGGCAACGACATTCGTGATCGACTGCGTTAGTGAAAACGTCGTCGCAGGACGGAAAACGCCGACCGATTCAAGGCGCGTGTCTAGAATTTTGGCAACGAACCCGTCGGCGTTGTTGGTCGTTTGTTTGACCACGCCGTTGGTTGTGGCGAGATTGGTCGAAGCCGTATCGCCCGTCACGTAGATAAAATTTCCGCTGACGGCGATTCCGTCGCCGTTATCGTTGCCCGTGCCGCCTAAAAAGCTCGACGAAATTACGCCGCGACCGAATTTTATTTTTGAAACGAAAGCGTCTTTCACGCCCGCACGCGCCGCCTGAAACGGTAAAGCCGTCGGAAAATTGCTCGAAGTCGTATTTCCCGTCACGTAGATCGAACCCGTCGCGTCGAGCGCGACATTGTTTGCCACGTCCTGATCCGAACCGCCGAGAAAACTCGAATTAACCAGACCGTTTCCGCTCGCATTCAAAATTGTCACAAAACCTTCGTTGATCTGATTGGTCGAGCGAAACGGATTGAGCAGCGGAAAATTTGTCGAACCCGTTAAACCGACAACGTGCGCTTGTCCCGAAGAATTGACGGCGATCCCGTTGCCCTGATCGGTTCCGCTGCCGCCGAGAAACGTCGCGTAAACGACCGAAGCATCGCCGCTCGCCGCCGGATTGAATTTGGCGACCCAACCGTCTTTTCCGCCGCCGATATTCGGCTGAAAAGCGTTTTTCACTTTGAAGCTGTTTGAATTTGTAATGCCCGTGACATACGCGTTATTTGCCGAATCGACCGCGACGCTGAAGGCAGTTTCATCCGATGCACCGACGATTCCGAGCGTGTTTCCGATGCATGAAGAATATGTAATGTCGCTGCCAGCCGCATTTAAGACGGTCAAAAATGCGTCCTGACTGTCGAACGTGCCGCCCGGAGTGAGCGGAATGCCGCAGCCTTGATACTTGTTCTTGGTCGGAAAAGCGACGTTTGAATATGTAAAGCCGACGACGTATGCCTTGCCGCCCGCGTCGATCGCCACATCGAAAGCTTCATCCAAATCAGTGCCGCCCAGAAATGTCGAATAAACTAAAGTTCCGCTCGTATTGAGCTTCGCGGCAAAAGCGTCAGCCGAATTGGCAACGCCGTGCGTCGTGTCGTATGCGCCCGAAGTCGTCGGGAAAAAGTGCGATGCAACGCCTGTCACAAAAGCGTTTCCGCTTGCGTCAACGGCGATGCCGCGCGCCGTATCTTCGCCGTTTCCTTCCAAAATCGTGACATAAAGAAAATCCGTACCCTGCGCGTTCAGCTTGGCGATGTATGCGCCGCCGGCATCGTTGCCGTCACGGATTTCGCCGTGGAAATTGAGCGATTCGGTTTTTCCCGTAAAGTAAGCATTGCCCTGCACATCGGCGGCGACCTCAAACGTGTCGTCAAACGCCGTGCCGCCGATATACGTTAAATAATCGACTTTCGGATCGATTATCAAAGGCAGATTTCGGTCGTATTCGCCGAGCGCAAAGCTGATTTGCGATTTGCAATTTGCGATTTGCGATTGGTTGCACTTAACGTAATTTGCTTCGACTTCGCGCTTTTCGCCGTCAATGATCTGATACGCGAAAGGTTTTTGCTGTGTGAGTTCGGCATTTTCTGTTTTAACGACGAGATTGCCGTTTTCATCGATTAATAAATCTTTTGCGCCGTCGAAATTCAAGTTTATTTTGTTTGTATCCGCATTCGGCGCGACGATGAAATCATATTCTAGTTGACCGTTTTCATTGCCGTAAAAAACCGCGTCGATTCCGTCGTAGATATTTTTGTAATTTACTCTTTTATAGTTTGAAAGATTCTCGAAACGCTTTTTGCCGATGTAGTAATTCGTTTTCGTAACCGTTTCGGCTTCGCCCGAAATGTTTGGATTTTTGTTTGCACCGACGAATTGCATCGTCAGATTTTCCGAAACGGTCTTCGGTTTTTGGTCTTCGGTTTTCGGATTATTTAAAAAGTTTTCGTCGTTTTCTTCGGATGTTTTTGCTTTTAATGAAAAAACGGCTTCCGATTCGGTCAGGTAAAGCGTGTAGCCTTTGCCGCGCGAAACGAATTTTGCCGATTTATCCGTTTGACCTTTGTTTTCTTCAAAAAGCAAAGACGTTTTGCCGTAATCTTTTTGAACTTTCAAATTATCGGAATTGATTTCCGTTTGATTTTGCAACGGTAATTCGGTTGCCGATAAATTTACTTTCGCGGGAACGGACAGCGAAAAAATCAAGCTGCTCAAAACCGCTAAAGTCCCGAAAAAAGTTGTTTTTGAATATTTTTTTGACATTTACAAGTTCTCCTTAAAATAGTGTTTTTTATGAATTTGGGAATGATTCCATTAAATCCTGTAACTCTTTATAAATCTTTAGAAAACCCTGAATTTCGGCTGAAAGTTTTTTGAATAAAATCTGAAAATGAAAAGGCTTTCGACCGTGAAAAAATCGGTCAAAAGCCTTTTGCGAGGCAACGGAGTCAAGCCAACTTTATTTTCAGCGAATTTTCAAACGACATCGAACGCGTCTGCTGTAGATGCGTTTCGGCATCGAACAATGAATTTGCACAAAGCATCACTTTTCCTTTCGCGTTGTGTAGCCGATGAACGATGCCTTTTTCCGCCAAAACGACGATCTCGACCGACGTTGTTTGATAATTTTCCGCCGCTTTTTCGATCGCCACCAATCCGACCTGCAATTCGCAAAACGCGCAAAATGCCTGATTGCGTGTGCGGATCACATTTTTTCTTTCGCCTTTGTTTTCTAAATTCATATTCCAAATTTCGTGAATCGGAAAAGGACGGTTTTTGTCTGAAACCGTCCTTTCAGGGGCAGGTTCAAAGGCAGGATTTGTCGTAGAATTAAGCAGTTGATAATTGAATTGTTCAGTAATATTTTCGTTCATAAAAGTTCCTTCTTTGTTCCTTACAAATACATTTTCCGTCAAAGCGTTTTTCGATAGCGTGTAATTTTCGGAAATTAATTTCGCAAAAAAAAGAACGGCTTCATTTCTGAAACCGTTCTTTCGCGGGGGTAGAACTGAAATTGATTTATTGCGCCGAAGCACCGATCGGAATATCGCCGTTTGCGCCCCATTGCGTCGATTGAAAAACGCTGTCCGAACTTCGCAGGATAAAATAATTTCCCGTCGAAGGTCGCCAAACGGCAACGTCGGTTTTGCCGTCTTTGTCATAATCTCCGGGCGTTGGCTTGTCGCCGTTCGCGCCGAAATTCGTGACGGAAAATGCGCCGTTCGAGCTGTTCAATCTAAACCAAGCACCGTTTGAAGGACGGAAAACGGTGATGTCGGCGCGTTTGTCGCCGTCAAAATCGCCGTCAACGGGAATGTCGCCGTTTTGTCCGAAGGTTACGAAATTAAAAGTGTTCGAGCCGCTGTTCAAAACAAACCACGCGCCGACCGACGGACGGAAAACCGCCACGTCCGAAGTTCCGTCGCCGTCGAAATCCGATGTGTGAAAATCGGCGGCGCGCGGTTCGCCGTAGATAAAATCGTCCATCGCAACTAAATCCGAGCCTGTGCCGTTATCGATGGTTCCGTTTGCTAAAGGCTGATTTCCGCTGACGATCTCGACGCGTGTGATGCGTTCGCCCGCATTGAACGAAACGCCGACAAAGGAAAGCCCATTGTTGGCGGCAAGAGCGTTTTGAAAGCCGATCAGATCACCGTGAACACCGTAATATTTCACATAAGTCGGTCCGACCTGATCCACATCCGTAAAAACAACACCGAAACCGTTGACGGTTGCCGGAATGTTCGTGCCGGGAATGTAGAAATTAACGGTTGTGACATTATTGACACGCGCCGTGAAAAGTCTTTCCGCCGAAAAAGTCGTGAAAATTCCCGAATAACTCGCATCGATGTCCGAAAATCTGACCGGAGTCGTGGTCGGATTCGATGAATCTGCGCTGACGATAAAAGCCGACGTATCGCCGAAAGTCGTTTTTGAACTGAAAACCACGCCGCGCGGACTGTTCACGTTGAAAAAATCGACGGGTAAAAAATTCGGCGCGGAAAAATTGTCGGGTACGCCGTCCCAGTTTATTTCGCGTCTGCCTGTCGAAAACGAACCGCCGACACCGTTGTTCGCGCCGCCGAGATCGATGCGAAATTGATCGACGGTTGCTTGGATCGCCGCCGCATTTGCGCCCGAAGCCGTTCTTGTAACCTGCGCCGCCGAGATCGAGATTGCTGCTAAAAGCATTGCAAAAATGGTTGATAAAAAGTTTCTTCCGTATGTTTTGTTGTATTTCATTGATATTCAGCTCCAATATTTTTTAGTTAAAATTGCCTTAAACAATTATTTCCGAAACGCTTTTTTACAGGCGTGTAATTTTCGGAATCAATAAATTTTCAAATTAATGCTCCCGTTGACGATCGAATTCAGACAAACCATCAATTGCGTTTTGTCCGTTCCGAAAAAATGCAAACTATCTTTTTTGACCGAAAGACCTTGCGCGTTGATCGCTTTGAACAGCTTGGCGGTTTCGTCTTTCGTGATAAATTCCGTTTCCGTTCGACAAATTTCGCACCATAAATGCTTATTGTGATTGAAATTCGTCGTGATCCTTACGCGTTCTATTTCGATGGTCAGAGTTCTTTTTACTTTCACGTTCGTTTTTCCCGAAAACTCGAATCTTTTTCCTAACGGCGCGAAATCGATTTGCGCTTTTAACAATTTCGGTTAAAATGCGCTTAATTCTTCCTGCATTAAGGCTTTTTTCCCGCCGTGTTTTAACGATAGCTAAAGTTGGAGTGCAAAATCTTTAGAAAATATTGAGAGTTTTCTGAAAAAATTCTGAAGAAGTTCTGAAAGAGCTTATGACGCAAATTTATAAATTCGGAAAATTTACGGTCGATCCGCAAGAAAGACTGCTTTTCGACGGCAAACAAACGATTTCGCTGACACCGAAAGCCTTTGACACTTTGCTGCTTCTGCTCGAAAACGGCGGTCGGGTTTTGTCGAAGGAAACGATCATGGAAAAGGTTTGGGCGGACAGTTTTGTCGAGGAAAACAATCTCGCGCAGAACATTTCCGCGCTGCGCCGCGCACTCGGCGAAGGCGTTGAAGGCGCAAAATTTATCGAAACGGTTTCCAAACGCGGTTATCGGTTTATCGCGCCGATCGAAACGGGCGAACTTGAAAATAATCTCGTCACGATCGAAAAAACGCGCGCGACCGTCGTGATCGAAGAAGAGATCGACACGGACGTTTATCCCGCGCTCGAAAATTTGATTCATCAGAGTTTGCCGTCCGTTCAGGCAAATTTATCTCTAAATTCCTTCACGCCCGAAACGCGTTACGCGCAAAACGGCGACGTAAATATTGCTTATCAGGTCATCGGCGACGGCGACATCGACATCGTTTTCGTGATGGGTTGGATTTCGCATCTCGAATATTTTTGGAAACATCCGTCGTTCGCGTCGTTTCTGAATCGCCTCGCGTCTTTTTCACGTTTAATTTTGTTCGACAAACGCGGAACGGGACTTTCCGACCGCGTTCCGAATAAAGATTTGCCGACGCTCGAACAGCGAATGGAAGACGTTCACACGGTGATGAACGCGGTCGGTTCGGAAAACGCGGTGCTGATCGGCGTTTCCGAAGGCGGTCCGATGTGTTCGCTGTTTGCCGCGACTTATCCCGACCGCACGACCGCGCTCGTGATGATCGGAACTTACGCGAAGCGCATCAAGGACGAAGACTATCCGTGGGGCGTTTCGCCCGAAGACCGCGAAGCTTTTTTCGAGATGATGTATCGCGATTGGGGCAAACCCGTCGGCATCGAAGAACGTGCGCCTTCGATGGCTTCGGACGAAGAATTTCGCAGTTGGTGGGCGACATATCTGCGAATGGGTGCAAGTCCGGGCGCGGCGGTCGCGCTCACGAAAATGAACGCGGAGATCGATGTGCGAAATGTTTTGCCGCTCGTGCGTGTGCCGACGCTCGTGATTCACCGCAGCGGCGATATGTGTCTGAAGGTCGAAGAAGGCAGGTTTGTCGCGTCGCTGATTCCGGCTTGCAAATACGTCGAACTCGGCGGCGTTGACCATCTGCCGTTCGTCGGAGATCAGGACGAGATTCTCGAAGAGATCGAGGAATTTTTGACGGGCGTTCGTCAAAATGCCGATTACGACCGCGTTTTGGCGACGGTGATGAATATTAAAATAGTAAATCCGCAAGCCGAAGCCGACGAGCGCGGCGCGGAAGATTGGCAAGGCTTGCTCGAACGCTCGCACGTTTACGTTCAGCGTCAGCTTCAGCTTTTTAAAGGAAAAGAAGTTTTATTCGACGAAAACGGCGTGCTGGCAACCTTTGACGGACCCGCGCGTGCGATTCGGTGCGCGGTTGCGATCACGAATTCGGCAAGACGGCTCGGCGTGCGCGTAAAAACTGGCGTTCACACGGGCGAATGTGACGTTTTCGACGGAAAATACGGCGGCATCGCAGTCGAGATCGCACAAAGAATCGCCGAAGAATCTGCGCTTGGCGAGATTCTCGCTTCAAGAACCGTTAAAGATTTGGTCGCCGGTTCGGGCATCGCTTTTGAAGAACGCGGCAAGAAACAATTCAACGAAATCGCCGGAGAATGGCGGCTTTTCACGGTCAAATAAATGAATTATTAGATTTTAGGTATTGAGTTCCTACATGTAGGAACTCAATACCTAAGTGTAGGAACTCAATACCTAGACCTAGGAATTGAATACCTAAGTGTAGGAACTCAGTACCTAGACCTAGGAACTCAGTACCTAAGTGTAGGAACTCAGTACCTAGACCTAGGAACTCAGTACCTAAGTGTAGGAACTCAGTACCTAGACCTAGGAATTGAATACCTATATGTAGGTATTCAATTCCTAGGTCTAGGTATTCAGTTTCCGAAGTGGGAATTGTCCGCCGAAAACTAAAAGCTGTCTTAAATTATTAAGTTTAAGACAGCTTTTATCTATGTTTCGACGGTTTTCCTAACTAATTCGCCTTGACGGGTGCGGGCGGACGTGCGGGAAGTTTGGTCTGCACCGTTGACATTTTTTTCAAGACTTCCTGCACGGCGCGTTCTAATTGCGGATCGCCGCCTGCGATGACGGATTTCGGATCGTTTTCGATCTCGATGTCGGGATCGACGCCGTAGCCTTCGATCACCCATTTGCCTTCGAGATTCGCCATTCCGAACTCGGGAACGCTGACACCGCCGCCGTCGATCAGCGGACCGCGACCGGAAATGCCGACCACGCCGCCCCACGAACGCTTGCCGATGAGCGGACCAAGACCAGCCTGCCGAAACATATACGGGAAAATGTCGCCGTCCGAAGACGAATTTTCGTTGAGGATCGTCGCCATCGCATTCGGCGCGGCACCGTCGGGATAAGTCGTCGCGGCGTCGTTGATGCGGTCGAAATTAACGCCGAGAGCCTTGCGTCGCAGACGTTCGATGATCATTCGAGAAACATTGCCGCCGCCGTTCGCACGAACGTCGATGACCATTCCTTCTTTATCGAGTTGCGGATAATACCATTTGATAAATTCGCGGATTCCGGGCGCGCCCATATCGGGAATGTGGATGTAGCCGACGCGACCGTTCGACAATTGCGAAACACGCGCGCGGTTGGCGTTCACCCAATCGAGATAGATCAGATTAGATTCGTCGGTGATCGGGCGATAGGAAATTTGTCTTGCACCCGTCAAGCTCGGCGTTGAATTTACCGTCAATGTCACGGGCGCATCGGCTTTGTTTCTTAAGTAAGAATAAATATCGCGGTCAGCCGTCACGTTTTCGCCGTTGATCTGCAAAATATAATCGCCGACACGCGCATCGACACCGACTTCACGAAGCGGCGAACGATAAATTTCTTCTTCGTTCTGACCGTCGTAAATCTTCGAAATCTTATAACGATTCGCGGCTTTATCGACCTCGAACCGCGCACCCGGAAGCGCGACGCGAATGCGCGGCGGCATATTGAAATCGCCGCCTTCGATGTATGAATGCTGCGTTGCGAGTTCGGAGATCATTTCCGAAATGACGTAGTTCAAGTCCGAACGATGCGCGACGTATGGAAGCCAAGTTTTATATTCGTCACGAATCTTCGCCCAGTCGAAACCGTGCATATTCGACACATAAAACCAATCGCGGTAACGCCGCCAAACTTCGTTAAAGATTTGATTCCATTCTTCCTGCGGATTGATCTCCATCGTCATTCCGGCAGTCGAAACGATCTTTTTACCGTTTGCGCCCTGCGGCGTCGCGTCCATTATTTGAAATCCGCCCTGTCCGCCGACGATCACTTTCGAGCCGTCCGACGAGAGCGAATAACTTCCCGCGCCGTCCATCAAAACCGTTTCGCGGCGGTCGCGCATCGAAAAGATTTTCAAACTGCTCGGGCGGTCTGATTGTCTGCCGTAGTAAAACGCCGAACCGACAAAATAAAGTAGATGTCCGGTTTTCGCCGACAAACCGCGATAATTATCGGCAGGCAGCGGAACGCGTGTGACGCGCGACGTAATGCCGTCGACGAGTGTCCGCCCTACGCCTGTCAGTCCGAAAATAGTTTCGGTGAGCACAGCACCACTGACGAGTAATCCGAAATTGAGACCGATGATAGTCACG